>JAGOQT010000154.1 GCA_018007255.1 Phycisphaerae bacterium
AGATTGTTTCTTTGCACAATTGAAGAAGTTTGACACACAGCACTTAACAGGGCTGGGGTTATCTCGCTTTTCCTCTCCCTCCGCACCTCGGCCCTGTTTTATTTTTGCGCTTATCGGACTTCGCTGCCTGCCTCCTTCTGGCCCTCCTGTGCCCCCTCAATCACGATCACATACTCGCCCCTGGGAGATTCCTCCAGCTGACCGAGCAGTGCTGAGATCCGCCCTCGCTTGACCGACTCAAACACCTTGGTCAGCTCCTTGGCGAGTGCAGTGCGACGATCGCCCAGCACGCTCAATGCGTCCTCCAGGAAGGCCCTAAGCCGATAAGGGCTCTCGTAGAAGACCTGGGTGTGGGGACTCTGGGCATCCAGGGCCAGGAATCGCTTCCGCGGGCCGGCCTTGCGGGGGGCGAAACCCCGAAACGTGAAGGAATGCACCGGGAGGCCGGACAGGACCACGGCCATGACCAAGGCCGTGGGACCGGGCACCATGGTCACCTCCAGGCCCGCCTCGATCGCAGCCCGCACCACACCGAAGCCCGGATCGGAGACGCACGGCGTCCCTGCATCGGCCACCAGGGCCACGGACTTCCCCTCTTGGAGGAGGTCCAGGATCCGCTGAGTGACGCGCCTCTCGTTGTGCTCGTGCACGGCCATCTGGGGCCGGCTGATGCCCAGGTGCTTGAGCAGGACCCCGGTGCGGCGGGTGTCCTCGCTGGCCACCCAGTCCACGGTCTTTAGGACCTCGATCGCGCGGAGCGTGATGTCCGACAGGTTTCCGATCGGAGTGGCTACCAGGTAGAGCATGGTCTGACCATCCCTAGTCTTCGAGTTGTCGCAGCTCGTACAGGACCAGTGCACTGGCGATCATGGCAGCAGTCTCGGTCCTGAGGATCCGCCTGCCCAGACTGAAGGGCCTGCACCCTGCGGACCGGGCCAGGGCCACCTCCCCGTCGCTGAAGCCCCCCTCGGGGCCGATCCACAGGCCCACTGCCCGCGGGCCAGGCGCATCGGCCAGGACCTCATGCAGGGACGGGCTGGCTGGACCTGGACAGCCTATGAGTTGTGCGCCCACACCCTGCCCGGCCCAGCCCTGCTCGAACCGGATCGGCGGCCTCAGCTCCGGGACAAGGCCCCTGCCCGACTGCTCGGCCGCCTCGGTGAGGATCCGATGCCACCGAAGCATTCGCCCCTCTGTGAAGGCATGGGCATCCCGAACGATGCTCCGCTCCGTGATCACAGGGACGAACCGCCTGACCCCCACCTCCGTGCCCTTCTGGAGGACCTGCTCGAACTTGTCCCTGGCCAGGAGGCCCTGATACAGGGTCAGATCCACCCGGGGCTCGCCTTGGGCGGACCGGGTGGCCAGGATCCGTCCCTCGGCCTTGGCCGGATCGACTGCGGTGAGCGAGACCTCGAACTCGGAGCCGGTGTTGTCCAGCACAACGATCCGATCGCCGGGCCTGAGCCGAAGCACACGGCAGATCTGGTGCGCGTGGGCCTTGCCCAGGGACACACGATCGCCCCGCAGTTCCGCCGGCTCAACAAAGAATCGGTCCATCGGCTCCGTTTCCTTCCCCCTACAACCTCATCCCCATCGCGGCCAGTCTCGCCTGGAGAGGCCCTGCCCCCTCGAAGAGGACGGCACGGAGATCGACCTGCCTGGCTCCCTCCACGAACTCGGGCCGGTCGTCCACGAACACGGCCTCTTGCCCGGACACACCGAGCCGTTTGAGGGCCCGTTCGTAGATCCGCCGGTCCGGCTTGCACACCCCCTCGACACAGGAGAAGACCAGGACGTCGAAGGGGTGGTCTCCAAGCCCTCGAAGGTGACGGACACAGGGCGGCTCCGTGTTGGACAGCAGGGCCGTCCTGCACCCCTTGCCCCTGAGTCGGACGACTAGGTCGAACATCTCCTGCCTTGGCGCATAGACCGCCTGGAAGGCCTCTCCCCATAGGGAGCCCATCGGCATGGCACAGCCCAACTGCCCGCACACGCCCTGCCAGAAGACCTCTTCCGTGACGCGGCCCTCCTGAAAGGGCCTGCACATGGCCGAGTGCACCTGCGTGTACTGCTCCCGGGTCACACCCAGGGCCTCTGCGCAGTAGCGCATGAGTCCGGGCGCAGGGTCGTCGATCATGACCCCTCCCCAGTCAAAGATGACGGCCTTAATACCCACGGGACCCCTGGACAGGCCCAAGCACGTTCCGCCTGGTCATGGGGTCATCATGGCTGAAGGCCCGAGCCTTGTCAATCTGTGCACCCTTGATCCGGCTTGCCTATGCATCGCTGGACGGGGATAATGCAGGGCGTCCGGTCTGTTTCCGGCCGGTCCCCTATGTCAGGCACGCGACTCAGGGGCATCTCGATCGCAAAGGAGCGTGGGCATGAGAACTCAACGGATCAAGGCCATCGGCTGGATCATCCTCCTCGCGGCACTGCCGAGCCTGGCAGCGGACAGCAACACGGCTCCACCCTACATGGGCCAGGAGCCGCCCGGATTGGTCCCCGAGGTCTTTGCACCCGGCCTCGTCAGCCTTCCCAACCGGTATGAGCACGGTCTATGCCTTAGCAGGGATGGGCGGGAGTGTTATGTCGCCGTCCGGGCCGCTGACTGGTCGACCGCCCAGATCATGGTCATGCGTTACGAGAACGGGCAGTGGACTGCGCCGGCACAGGCGTCGTTCTCGAATAGTCAGTCCTTCTGCCCGTCGCTGGCGGACAGTGATCAGACCCTGTACTTCAGCCGCAGCGTCGACATCTGGAGGACCCACAGGACCACACAAGGGTGGTCCGCACCGGAAATCGTGCCCGCCCCTGCCAGCTCCTCCAGCCAGGACTATAGCTGTCACATGTCAACTCTCGGCAATCTGTGGACCTGCTCATGGCGGTCGGGGGGCGTCGGGGGATGCGATGTGTGGCGTATATCCTTCGCAGACGGTCAGTTCAAGGAGGCGACCGACATCCGCGCCATGAATGCCTCGGCCGATGATTGCCAGCCCGTACCTGGACCCAACGAGGACTATGTCGTCCTCCATTCCGGCCGTCCCGGCGGCTTCGGCGGCGTCGATCTCTATGCCAGCTTTGCCGATGGCCAGGGCGGGTGGGCCGCCCCACGCAACCTGGGGCCGATCATCAACTCATCCAAGAACGATGTGGCTCCCTATGTCTCTCCGGATCACAAGTATCTGTTCTTCTGCCGTCAGGACAGCGCCACAGATCAGAGTGTGTACTGGGTCCGCGTGGAGGCCTTCTTGCCTGATCCCAACGGCCCGGTCTACAATCTCTCTACAGGCGAACGATTCGCCAGCATCCAGACCGCGGTCAACTACGCCCAATCGGGCCAGGTCATCCTGGTATCACCCGGCATCTACCACGAGAACCTGGTTCTGCCCAACGCGCAGTTGACGATCCGCTCCGCCAATGCCCAAGATTCTGCGGTCGTGGCCCTGACCACACTGGCCGGGGACGCGGGCTCTCCGGTCGTGACGCTCTCGCCAGGCACGGCCTTACGATCCCTGCAGGGGCTCACTGTCACCAGCGGGGCCGATGGTATTGTCTGCGCGGGGGCCAGGTTGCAGTTGAGCTCTTGTGTCATCACGGGTCATCAAGACTGCGGCGTCGAGGTCAGCGAAGAGGGTACCTTGGGCATGGACCACTGCATCGTGGCAGGCAACGCAGGGCCCGGCCTTCGCTCCGTGCCTAAGACCACAGCCAGGGGATCGATCAAACTCAGCAAGGTGGACCTCACTCAGTGCACAATCGTCGACAACCGCGGATACGCCCTGGAGGGCGACGGGATCACAGTGGCTGACTCCATCCTCTATGGCAACGGGATCTCTGTAGGGAACGTCCAGATCAAGGGCAGTGATGTCCGGACGTCGTACTCGGATGTGCAAGGAGGTTTCGGAGGCCGGGGGGACATCGATGCAGATCCGGCCTTTGTGGCCTCTGGAGCATGGACCGACCAGAACACCTACGTCCTGGGAGACTACCACCTCAGGTCTAAGGCAGGCCACCGGAATCCCAAGACCTGTTCATGGGTCCAGGATGACGCGACCAGTCCTTGCGTTGACGCGGGGGACCCGAACAGTCCTTTGGGCTATGAGGCCCTGGGTGAATGCGGGACCGCAGTCAACATGGGCGCCTACGGTGGCACCCTGGAGGCCAGCCGTACCACGGTGGAGTAAACCAAAGACCCTCATCTGAAAACTCTTCTATTGACCTAAATGCGTACCGGCTGGTCCTCAACTGGGGACGGATGGGCCTTGTCTTGGGGGGAATGGCTTTGGCCAGGAGCCTTCGGAAGCGGTCTATGGTCGAGGGTCGATCGCCTCGCCGGAGAGGGATCATCTACACCCAACCGGTACGCGTCGGACGTGATCTCTCGCCGTACTTCTTGTAGTGCATCAGGGCGCTTTCACGGTCATCGAAATCCTCTTTCGTGAAGAGCAACCTGGTTTCCCCGACCAGGATCTCATCCCCCTCGGAGAGGACCCTCTCCTGCGTGACCTCTCGCCCATTGATGTAGGTGCCGTGCTTGCTGCCCATGTCCTCGGCGTAGTAGCGATTCGCACCCTCATCGAACCGGATCCTGAGGTGTTTGCGTGAGACGTGGTCATCCAGGATTTGGAGTGAGAGCGATTCGGCCCGCCCGATCACACTGGTTCGCCGCCCGAGAGGAAGGAACTCCCCCGCCTGGTCTCCGGATGTGACAATGATCGATGCCATCTCAAACCCTCGCGACAACCCCATGCTACCAAGCCCGCAATCCACGACAAGAGCAGGCCGCGCAGGCATCACTGACCCTCACGGCACGGGCGATGGTGCACACCACGATGGTACAGGTTCCCGGTCGCCCCCGCAACAGCCAAGTCAGCCGCGTGACAAGGCGGGATGGCCTACTGCCTTGTGCCTGTGATCAGCCCCTCCGCCTCCGCCAGGAGAGCCTTGGCCTCATGATCATCCGCGAGCCCTTCCTCCTTGAGCAAGCCACGCAGTTGTTCGAGGGTCGCTTTGGCCTTGTCAGCCTGCCCGAGCCGGTGGAGCGACATGGCCGTGAAGGCAAGGATGGCCGGGGCCTGCTCTTCTCCCGTGTCGGCCCGGAGCTTCTCGGCCCTCGTCAGCGTCTTCAAGGCTTCCTCGTACGAGTCGGTTCGGTACTGGGCTGCACCCAATGTCGTGAGGACGGCTGGCTCATTTGGCTCCCAACCATTGGCCTTATCAGCCTTTGCCAGGGCCTCCTGGTATGTCGTGGTGTCCTTGTCGGCCAGACTGACGGCTCCCCATACCTCCTTCGTGAGCTTGTCGCCATCTTCCCATTTGCGGGAATTGGCAATCCGCATCGCCAGCTTGCGTACGGACCCGTCGAGTGTCATGTCCTCCTGCAGACCCCTGACGACCGCATGGTAGTAACCATGTTTTGCGTACATCTCGTCTACTATCCTACGCGCAACCACTCCATGCCTTCTTGTCTCGTATCTGTGTGCAGGTGGTGCGGACTCCCAGAGCGTGACGGTCCCAGCGAAAGTGCCGCATGCGATGGTCTTGCCATCAGGACTGAACGCGACGCCCGTGACACCAGACCCCGCGCGTAGGGTGAGCAGTTCTGCACCCGTCGTGGCATCCCATACCCTCACCGTCCTGTCCCTGCACCCCGAGATGATACGTGTGCCGTCAGGGCTGAATGCAGCAGATACGACAATGTCTGCGTGCTTGAGGGTGATGGTTTCGGTACCGGTCATTGCATCCCACAGCTTCACCGTGCAATCTCGCTGACAGCTTGAGACTATACGTTTACCATCGGGACTGAATGCAACCGACGTGATAATACCCTCATGGCCGCGCAGGCTCATGAACTCGCGCCCAGTCAGCCAATCCCATACCTTGATGTTTGGATCCCAACTGCCTGAGGCAATGAACCTACCATCTGGACTGAATGCCACACAAGTAACCGGAGAGGCATGCCCCTTGAGTGTCATGACCTCTTGGCCCCCAATCGCATCCCAGACCTTGACTGTCTTGTCCTTGTTTCCTGATGCAACGTGCTTTCCATCCGGACTAAATGCGACCGGCCTGCCTGCGTTGTCACGTCCACCGATGGTTAATGCCTCAACTCCCGTTGCAGCGTCCCACACTCGGGTCGGTCTCCAATTGCACCCTGAGATCACACGCCTGCCATCAGGACTAAAGGCGACGGAGCCGCTACCACCTCCGCCTGCGCTATGACGCAGAGTCACTACCTCGGCACCGTTCTCCACATCCCAAGGCTTGACCACCCCGTTGGAACTTCCGGATGCAATCCGCTTACCGTCCGGGCTATAGGCTAGCGAATGGACAAGATCGTTGTGCCCGATGAGACTGGTGACCTCCCGGCTAGTAGTTGCGTCCCAGATTCTGACCGTGCCATCCCAACTGCCCGAAATAATCCGTTTGCCATCTGGTGTGAACCCGATACAACTGACATAGTACTCATGCCCGCGAAGCGTCATCAGCGTTTCGCCAGTGGAAACGTCCCAGAGCTTAACTGTGTTGTCCATACTGCCTGACGCGACGTGCTTTCCATCCGCGCTGAATGCAACTGACTCAATTGGACCTTCATGCCCGCGCAGGGACACAATCTTCCTGCCAGCGGCACTATCCCAAAGGTTAATGTCATTGTGTGAATCTGCCACCGCAACCAATTTGCCATCCGGAGCAAATGAAACGGGAGCTGTTCCCGTAAATACGATCAGTTCACGGCCATCAGAGGCGTCCAAGATTGTAACCTTCTCATGCCGATTACTTGCGGCAACGATCTTCTTGCCATCCGTGCTGAATGCAGCCCAAAAGAAGGTGTCCCCGCTGGGCGCAGGCACGGCCATTACCTCAGCCCCATCAGCGACGTCCCACACCTTCGCCTTACCGATCCCGTCATAACTACACGAGACGATGCGTTCTCCATCAGGGCTGAATGCGACGGAAGAGACATCATGGAGGTGTGCCTTGATTGTGCTCTCCTGATTACCGGTGGCTGCGTCCCAAATACTTACTTGGCCTGAGTCCTCACCAGAGGCGATCCACTTACCGTCTGGGCTAAGGGCTACACAGGTGATCTCCCCTCTGTTTCCGGTGGGAATGGTCATAAGTTCGCTGCCTGATAGCGCGTCCCATATCTTGATTGCCTGCCACCCACCCGTGACTACTTGTTTGCCGTCAGGACTCACAGCCAGTCCGTTGACGTGTTCGTGTTCGGGATATGCTACGAAAGCCAGCGTAGACTGGTCTGCAATGTGGTCGAGACGGTCCCATTCCCAACCACGCAGATCATTCGGACACGATGCCAGGAGCTCGTGGACACGGCATATGTTCCCCTCGCGGTACTTGGCGTCAGCCAGTTGAATGTTGTTCACGTAAAGCGTGCGACGCAGCTCTTCGGACCTGTCCTTGGCAGTCCCCTCCGCCTGTTCGGCGCGGGTGCGCGCAACGGCTTCTTTTTGACGAGCATCCTCGGCTCGGAAGTACATGGCCGTGCTGACAACCAGGCCGAGAATAATGGCTACTGCCACAAGCGCACCAGTAGCAACGGACCCGGCGTGCTTATGCACAAACTTTTGCACCCGGTAGATGGTCGTTTCGGGGCCAGCGATCAGGGGGAGGCCGGTGAGATAGTTGCGGATGTCGTCGGCCATCTCGCTGGCGGAGCGGTACCTTCGGCACCGGTCCTTACGCATCGCCTTGAGCGGGATCCACTCCAGCTCCCGGTGCAAACGCCTGGCCAGGGGTACCACCTGCGTGCCTCGGCTCTCGGCGATCACCTTGGCCTTGTCCCCCATCTGCGTCAGACGCGCACTCGGTGAGGCAGGCTCCTGCTCACGGATCGTACGCTGGATCTCTGCAAGGCCTACCTTGGTGAAGGACTCGGCCTCAAAGGGTAGGACCCCTGCAAGGAGTTCATAGAGGACTACCCCAAGGGAGTAGATGTCAGACCGCGTGTCGATGTCCTGGGTCCCCAGGTCCGCCTGCTCTGGGCTCATGTACTCAGGCGTGCCCAGGAACTGGCCCTGGTACGTGAACATCGTCCCCTCGGTCAGCGACTGGCTCGTGGCCTTGGCGATCCCAAAGTCGATGATCTTCGGTACAGGCCTATCCCCCTGCAAGGTCACCAGGATGTTCGAGGGCTTCAGGTCCCTGTGGATGATCCCCTTCTGATGGGCATGCTGGACCGCCTCGCAGACCTGCTCAAACAGCCTTAACCTCTGCTCTATGTCCAGCTTATGCTCATCACAGTACCTCGTAATCGACATGCCCTTGACCTGTTCCATAACGAAGTACGGCCCGCCGGTCTCTGTGCAGCCTGCGTCAAAGACGTGGGCGATGTTGGGGTGGTCCAGGAGGGCCAGGGCCTGTCTTTCCGCCTCGAAGCGGGCGATGACCTGTTTGGAGTCCATGCCCGGCTTGATGATCTTAAGGGCCACACGTCGTTTGACGGGCTCCTGCTGCTGGGCCAGGTAGACCAGGCCCATGCCCCCCTCGCCCAGGAGCTCCAGGAGCTCATAACGCCCGATCCGCGTGCCCGGACCTTCGGTCCTGGGGGCACTCTCGATGGTCACGCCAGCAGGGGTGCCCTCAAGGAACTGGCTCTCCTTCTCGTGGGCCGCAAGCAGGGCCTCGACACGCCTGAGCAAGGCACCATCCTCCCCACAGGCCTCTCTGACGTAGGCCCTGCGAGCCTCGACAGCCTTCAACCTGATGGCTGCGTAGAAGATTGCCTCTTCGTCCTTCCTGTCTTCCGCGTTCATGGCTCATCTCCTTATTCCTCCCCCCTCTACTCAGATAGGCGAAATCCAGGCAGGATCTACCCCAGAGGAAATTCGAGAATCGTCAGGAATCTCACGGGTCTCTGAGGTCGCCTGTCAACACGGGTCCCCGCGCATCATGGGACAGGCCGTTCTAGCAGGCCCCTGCACCGTGCCCCTCGACCTCAAGACGCAGCCAAGCACGGGCATAGGCCCAGTACTCGTCCGCCGTGTTGTGCGAGAGGCCCAGCACCTCCGCCGCCTCTGCACCGGTCAGGCCGCCGAAGAAGCGAAGCTTGACCAGGTCTGCCTTGAGGGGGTCCTTCCGAGCAAGCCGCTCCAGGGCCTCGTCCAGGGCAATGAGATCCTCCGCCGATGTTCCCCCGTCGGCAACAGCCATGCTGTCAGTGAGGTCTATACGCTCGCGTCCACCTCCGTGCTTGTGGCCCTTCTTGCGCCGGGCGTTCTCGATGAGGATCCGCCGCATGGCTTCTGCTGCGGCCGCAAAGAGGTGGGTCTTGCCCCTGAACTGTTGGCCCTCCGCACCCACCAGCCTCAGATAGGCCTCGTGGACCAGGGCAG
>JAGOQT010000155.1 GCA_018007255.1 Phycisphaerae bacterium
GCCGTGATGAACGCGGAGAAGGTCGACTTCCTGATCGAGCTGGGCGACCTCAAGGACCAGGATCCGTCTCCTGAGGAACAGCGGACCCTCTCCTATCTGGACCGGATCGAGGGGGTGTTCCGCCAGTTCCATGGGCCCAGGTACCACGTGCTCGGCAACCACGACGTGGACAGCCTGTCCAAGGGACAGTTCTTGGCCAGGGTCGAGAACACGGGGATCGATCCCGAACGCACCTACTACTCCTTTGACGTGAAGGGCCTGCACTGCGTGGTCCTGGACGCGGACTTCAGGGCCGACGGCCGGGAGTACGACCGGGGGAACTTCCGCTGGACCGATGCCCGCATCCCGATCTCGGAGTTGGACTGGCTCTCGCGGGACCTGGGCGCGGCACGGGGTTTCGCGGTCGTGTTCGTGCACCAGCTGCTCGACGGGACCGGCGATCTGTACGTCCAGAACGCGGCCGAGGTCAGGAAGGTCCTGGAGGACTCCGGCAAGGTCCTGGCCGTGTTCCAGGGACACCACCACCCGGGGCAGGTCCGCCAGATCCACGGCATCCACTACTACACGCTCAAGGCCCTGTTGGAGGGTCACGGCGAGGAGAGCAACGCCTACGCCATCGTGGAGGTCCAGCCCGGCGGAGACGTGATCGTCACCGGATATCGACGGGCCCAGAGCACTCGTCTCCCGCACGCCTCGGGTGAAACGCGGGCCGCAAGTCCCCAGGGCTGAATCCCCGCGGCCCTTGCCGCCGTGTCCTGCGGTGCGTCCGCACAGGCGGTGTGGCCCCCGCTGCCCCGGACAGGGCGTCTTGGATGCACGGATCGTCCCGATGTCCCCGATCCTGCCCGGAGCCGGTCCGAAACCGCGGTTCTGTCCATCCCGAGGGCTGCCTAATCTGTTGACAAAATCCGGCCGAACAATAGGATAAGGACGGAGTGACGATCGTCCAACGGGGTAGACACCATCCTATGGCTGACGGGGATCTGGGCAGTCGAAACGGGGCGTCTGTGCTCTTTGGCCAGGCCCGCCGGGCATCCGAGGCCCGCGACTTCGACACGGCCATTGAGGCCTATGTGAAGGGCCTGCGTATCGCGCCGGAGACTGTGGACGCACACATCGAGCTCCGCCTGGTCGCGCTGCGCAGGCGAGAGGCCGGGGGCCCGCCGCCCAGCGAATCCGAGAAGGCCCGGTTCAAGCAGGGCAAGACCGCGCTGGACGTGATGCTCGGCGCAGAACTCCTCCTGGCCAAGGACCCGACCCACCTGGCCTATGCGGAGGTGCTGCTCCGGGCGGCCGTGGTGGGGGGCTTCAAGAAGACCGCAACCTGGATCGCAGACCTGGTGTTCCTGGCCAACAACCGATCCGCACGGCCGTCGCTGCGTCTGTACCACCTGCTCAAGGATGCCTATGCCGCGGTAGGTGCCTATGACCGCGCAGTGTCCGCATGTCAGCGGGCCCTCAAGCTCAATCCAAGGGACCCGGCCCTGATCCGCCAAGTGCAGAGCCTGTCCAAGAAGTGCGACCTGGCCGTCCAGCAGACAGGCCAGCCCGGAACGGACCTGGACCTGGAGTTGTCCTCCCGTATCGATCCGTCGGACAACCTGGCCATCACCGATGACCTCGTGGCGGTGGGCCCCCATTCCGAGTCTCACGCACCGGAGGAGATGAACCTGGCAGCGGCCCAGCTCTTCTTTGCCAAGGCCGCGGATGCAGCGGGCAGCGGCAATCTCGACTATGCGATCGACCTCTACCTGGACGGGCTGCGCAAGGCCCCCGAGGCCTTGGAGGAGGGACACCTGCCCCTGATCAAGCTGGGCCTGCACCGCCAGGCCCAGGGCGGAAAGAAGCCCTCCATGATGGAGAAGACCAGGCTCGTGCGGGGCAAGACGCAGTTGGACAAGATGCTCAACGCCGAGTTCCTGTTTGCCAAGGACCCCTCCCACCTGCCCTATGCCGAGGCCATGCTCAAGGCCGCTGTGGCGGGCGGGTTCAAGAAGACCGCAGGCTGGATCGCCAACATGGTCTTCCAGACCAACAACGCCGTGGAGCGGCCCGCCTTTCAGACGTACATCCTGCTCAAGGACTCGTACAAGGCCCTGGGCCAGTTAGACAAGGCGGTGGCCGCCTGTCAGCGGGCGGTCAAGCTCAAGCCCGAGAACGCGGCCCTGGCCGAGGAGTACAAGAACCTCTCCGCCGAGTTCACCGTGTCGCGGGGCCACTACGACACGGCGGAGGACTTCCGCACCTCGATCAAGGACCCCAAGAAGCAGGCCCTGCTCTACTCCCAGGAGCGAACCATCAAGACCGAGGATTCGCGTCAGGCTGCGGTCCAGGAGGCGAGAAAGGCCTATGCCTCGGATCCGGACCTTGCCAAGAACATCCACAACCTGGCCTCCGCCCTGGTCGATCTGGAGACCGAGGCTGGAGAGAACGAGGCGATCAGCCTCTTGGAGCAGACCTCCCGCCGGCTCCAAGACAGGAGCTACAGGCACCGCGCAGGCCAGATCCGGATCCGGCAGCTCGCCCGTATGGCCCAGACGGCCAGGCAGGCCCTTGAGGCCAATCCCGACGAACCCAAGGCCCAGGCTGCTGCGGCCCAACTGGCCCGGCGCCTGCACGAGGCGGAACTGGAGCACTATCGCCAGTCCGTCCTGGACTACCCGACAGACCTGAAGTTGAAATACGAATACGCCGTGCGCCTGGTCAAGGACCAGCGGTTCGACGAGGCCATCCCGCTCTTCCAGGAGGCGCAGCGGGACCCGGCTCGCAGGATCGCGTCCATGCATCAGGTGGGCGCGTGCTTCCTGGCCAAGGGCTGGCTGCAGGACGCCCTGGATCTGTTCACAACGGCCCTCAATGAGCTGGAGGTCAAGGAGGACCCCCTGGGCAAGGAGATCCGATACGACCTGGCCCGCACCCATGAGCAGATGGGCCAGAAGGACAAGGCCCTGGAGATCCTCCGCAAGATCGCCCAACTGGACTTCGCGTACAAGGACGTCAGCGCACGGATCAACGCGCTGAGGGGTGAGGGCTAGCCTCGGAGACCTTTCGGAAGGCCTCGGTCACGACGCGTGTGGCCTCCTTGAAGTCGGGCCGGTCCTGGGCGACCAGGGGCAGGACCCCGCGGGAGGGGGGAATGGCGTCCACGATGTCATAGGCGATCTGGCCGGGGGCATGGCTGAAGATCCATACCCGCTGTCCCAGATACACGGCCTCGGCGATGCTGTGGGTGACACAGAACACGGTCGGCTGCACGCGATACCAGAGCTCCACGAGCAGGGCCTGCATCTCCAGGCGGGTGGGCTCGTCCAGGGCGGAGAAGGGCTCATCCATCAGGAGGATCTTGGGCTCCAGCACGAGGGTCCGGGCAATGGCCACGCGCTGGCGCTGTCCCCCCGAGAGCTGATGGGGGTACTTGTGCTCGTGCCCCAGCAGACCGACCTGTCCGATCATGTCGAGGGCGCGGTCCCTCTGTTCGGCGGGCTTGAGCTTCAGGTCCTTCCTGTTGACCTGAAGGCCGAACAGGACGTTCTGCAGGACCGTCCGGTGGGGGAACGAGCTGTATTGCTGGAAGATCATACCCCGGTCCCGGCCGGGCCCCCGCAGGGGCACGCCGCGGATCAGGATCTGGCCCTCGGCGGGGGCCAGCAGGCCGGCCATCAGGTTCAGGACCGTGCTCTTGCCGCAGCCGGAGGGCCCGACGATGGAGATGAACTCCCCGATCCCGGGCAGGTCGCGGACTGCGAAGCTGACGTCATGGAGGGCCGTGAAGCGGCCATACCGGACGGTCACATGCCGGAACTCCACGATGGGGGGCTGTTCCGGGTGGGTCATGGAGTCCCTCGATACCGAAACAGCAGACGCCCGACCCGGTCCCACACCAGGTCCGCGACCCACGCGATCAGGGTGACCAGGACGATCACGAGGTAGATGTGCTCCCGCGGGCCTCGGCGGAACGAGACCTGGATCAGGTAGCCCAGGCCGCTCTCCAACACCACGACCTCCGTGAGCACCAGGTAGGTCCAGCCTACGCCGAAGGCCAGGCGCATGGCATGCCAGATGTCCGGCAGGGCGATCGGGATCAGGATGCGATGCACAACCTGGGCACGGGATGCCCCCAGGGTGTACGCGGTGCGGACGTACACGTCCGGGACGGCCTCCACGGCCGACACGACCAGGGGCAGCAGGTAGATGCCGAAGGCCATGCACAGAAACATCACCCTCTGGAGTTCCCCCGTCCCGAACCAGGACAGGGTCAGCGGGACCAGCGTGGCAATGGGGATGTACCCGCTGGCCGTGGTCAGCGGCGAGAGGCCGGCCCTGAGCACGCCGAAGGACCCCATCCCGATCCCCACGGGCAGGACGACCGCCAGGGCCAGCAGGTATCCGATCCCGATCCGCCGCAGGCTGGCCAGGGCGTGGTGGAAGAGGTCCCGCCTGAGGAGATCCGGTATACTCCGCACGACCTCCGCCGGGCTGGGCAGGATCGTCGGGCTGATCGCCCGTTCCTCGGCGGGTCCGCGGGTGACCAGCCACCATAGACCCAGGAGCATTGCGATCGGCACCAGGCCCAGGGCCAGGGCCGCAGGGCGGGGCGCCCGGTTGCGTATTCCTAGGATCCAGTCGGGCATCATCGTCTCACCGTGCTGTGGGGACCTCCGGCTGCTCGGCGAGGATCTTGCCGGTCAGCACATAGTCCATGGTCTGTTGGAGTTCGCCCTCGTTGATGGCCCCGAGCACCAGGCCGCCCGCATCGCGAATCGCACGGAAGCGGTCCGCTGCGATGTCGAAGGCGATGCAATACACGCTTGCGCGGCGTGCGTCGGCCAGCCTGGACAGGACATGGACCACGTCCGCCGGGGCATAGCCCCGGTTGTTCTCGCCATCCGTGATGACGAGGATGTGCTGCTTCGTCAGGCCCGATCCGTCCAACTGCTGCTTTGCGTGGATGAGGGCGTCCCCGATCGGCGTGTCTCCACTGGGAACCATGCCTCGGACCGCGGTCTCCAGGGTGGTCAGCTGCGGGGGTCCCAGGGGCACGACGGGACGGCACGACGGCTCGCCTCCCCGTGCGCTGAACTCGTAGATCCCCACGTGGATCAGGCGGTCCGGATGCCCCCGTACGAAACCGTCGATCTGCCTGAGCAGGCGGAGCACGCTGTCCCGGGCGATCTCGATCTTGGGCTGCGACCGCCCGTGGCCCCCGGCCACGGGCCTGGCCATGCTGCCCGAGACGTCCACGAGCACGGCCACGGCCGTCCCCTCCCGGGACTCGACGTCGGGCGCGGCCAGGAGCATCTGCTCGATGGGATTGCGGGGGGGGGCCGCGACCGTGCGGCCGGAAGGGGGCTGCGTCTCGGACCCGGACCCTGCCCTCCTGTCGTGTCGGACGGCCTGCAGGAGGAGTGCCAGGCCCACGGCCAGGGCGAAGTAGTAGAGTACGGCCCGGCTACTGCTGTTCCGGTGGGTAGACATTGATCTCGACCCTTCGATTGAGGGCATGGTTTTCCGGGTCCTTGTCGTCGGCGGGGTTGTCCCATCCCGCGCCTTGCACGATGAACTTGTTGGGATCGAACTTGTACCGCTCGATCAAGGCCTGCTTGATGGCCTCGGCCCGCGCCAGGCTCAGGTCCTTCACGGCCTGAACCGGCACCCTGCCTCTCATGCTGGCATCGGTGTGTCCCTCGATCAGGATGACCGCCCGTGCGAACTGGCCGGCCAGGCGGGCCACCTCCTCCAGGGTGGCGTCCACGCCGGGGTCGTAGAGCTTGCCCTGAACCATGTTCCCATACCCGTCGCGGGCGGGTTCGTAGGGATTGGCCGAGTTCGGGTAGAAGTTGATGCGGATGGTCTGGGTGAGGATCGGGGACTCGGCCTGGATCCTCTTGTAGCTGCCGGGCGTGAATGTGGGGACGCTCTCGTCCTTCTGATGGGCGAACACCCCGGACTTGTCCAGACGCTGGACGAGGGTGAAGTCCATGACCTGGTCGAACGGGACTGCGGCGTTGATCCGTCCCAGTTCCCGGTACACGTAGCTCGCATTCTTCCAGGTCCGTTCCAGATTGGTCGGGTTCGATGCGTTGGTGAAGAACTGGATGTTCTCGGGGAGGTTGGTCGAGTGCGCATCGCTCCGCATGGCCATGACCTCCTCCGCCTTCATTCCAAAGGCGTCGGCCATCCACTGGGCCGCCTGCTCCGGACTGGTCTTCACCAGATCCATGCCCTCGAAGATCCCGGAGACCAGGCCTTCAACGACCTCAGGGTGGTCCCGCATGAAGTCCGCGCGGACCGCATAGACGTCCGCGATGAGCTTGTTCGACTCGGCGGTGCTGCACAGGATGCGGGTCCCGGCCACCCGCTCCGGGATGTTGTAGATATCCGGCGCCCAGGACACGCAGGCGTCGACCGAGGTGTCTGCCACGAACGCCGCTGCGGCCTCGAAGGCGGTGGCCGTGTACTTGGGCCGGATATCCGCCGGACGCAGGCCCGCGCTCAAGAGGAGCGAGGTGAGGTAGTACTCGCTGGGCGAGTTCTGGGCCAGGGTCACGGTCTTGCCCCGGAGATCGGCCACGGAGCGGATCCGGCCGCGGACCACAATCCCGTCGCCTCCGTTGGACCAGTCGATCTGCTGCGCAATCCGAGGGGCCGTGCGCGAGTCCCGAAGCAGTTCCGGGGCGAACAGCACGATCATGTCCAGCGTGCCCCACAGGGTGTGCACCTCCCCTGCGGCAAAGGCGTCCCGGGCCACGACCGGATCGTCCATGAGCACCATCTCGACCTTGAATCCGTGCTTCTTGAAGAAGACGCTGTCCGTGTTGGGCTTGGTGCCGTGGTTGGCCGCGATCACGGGGAGCCACCCGGCCCAGACGTTGTAGGAGAAACGGAGGACCTTCTCCTCGGGATCCCACTTGTACTGGCTCACGCCCTTGACCGGGGGCAGCCGGTCCGCGGGGACGTACTTGTACTCCTTGACCGTGGTGATGTCCTTCGTGTCGGGGGCCTCGATGTGGGCGGCCTCGGGTCCCGGGGTCCCCGGGGCGGCGGAAGGACCGGTCTCCCGGGGCATCCACTTGCGGAGGACCAGAAAGGCCCCCAGTCCCACAAGGGCCAAGATCAATAGGATCGAGACGACTCGCCCCAACGGCGTGATCTGCTGTCCTTCACTGGCCATGATCCACCTGCCTTTCAGAAACTAGGGTGTCTCCTACCACCAGGGCCCTGCAAAACGGATATTCGGCTTGCAGAACTCGACTCCCGACCAGGGCTAGGACGGGCCTCTCTGCGGGGACGGCCCGATTTCCTTGTCGGCCATGGGCTTGGCCTCCGTTGCGGGGGCTGCCTGCACGCCCTGGCTGGCCAGGAACTCCGCCAGGGCGGACTGCTCCAGGGCCTTGCGCTCGGTCTCCTTCTCCCGCACGGTGTCCATGTCCACCATGTCCTTGGCCACGCGGGCCTTGCCTGCGGACACCTCATACCGTTTGGCCAGGACCTCCTCCACGGTCTTCATGGTGTCCCCCAGATCCCCGACCTTGAAGGCCACGTTGTTCAGGGCCGCGGCGGCCTCTGCCTGGGCCTCCTTGATCTTGACCTGCGAGAGCTGCTTCTCCAGCCTGCGGACCTTGTCCTCGAACTCCCTCTGCGAGACCCGGGCCTGTCTGAGGTTGGCCTGGTAGGCATCCTCCGTTTCCTTCAGCTCCTGGGTGTCCGCGCCCAGATCCGCCCGGAGTTCCTGCAGCTCGCGGGCCAGGCTGCCCGCCAGTTCCAGGTTTCCGGCCTGGTGGTTGGCCAGGATGCGGCGCTCCAGGTCCTTGGCTCGGACGGTCTTGGACTGGATCTGGCTCTTGAGCCTCTCTGCCACACCCGCCATGCGAGCCAGGGCCATGTTGTACTGGGCCATCCGGTCGCGGAACTCCTGTCTCGCGGCCTCCATCAGGGCCTCGGGGCTCCTCTGTTCGATCCCGCTGATGAACAGGCCCAGGAACCCTCGCACCAGTCTGCCTAGTCTTGACAGAATCGCCATATCGAACTCCTTTCATGTCCTATGAGTAGACGCACGAACGACCTCATCCTTTCAGGGGCACGACCGGTTGGCCGGCCGTTCGGTTCCGGAGGTTTCGGAGAGGGCTTGGATCACCCCTCTCATCTGGTTCTGGTAGACCGACTTGCGCTGGCGCCACGCCCGCATCTGCTGTTGGTCCTGCTCGTCTTCGGCCTGGAGCCGGGTGCGGGTCTCCTGGAGGTCGGCCATCTGTCTGTCGATCTGGGCCCTCTTCCGCTGGCGGGCCTGGCTGCGTTGCTCCACGGCGGCGAGCAGGCGTCTCTCCAAGTCGCCCAAGACTCTGTCCCGCGACCGGGAGTCCGCGACCAGGTCCTGGACAGAGGCGTTCTCCGCAGCCAATCCGCGCAGCACGACCTCGCGGACCTTGGACCCATCCGGGCCCGCATCCCCTTGCAGGAGTCCGCAGAATCGATCCATGCTCCAGGCCTTGCCCGCGGACGCCACGCCGGCCGCCTGAAAGACCTGCTCGAACGGGGCGGAGAGCTCCCCGGGCAGGTCGGCGATGGCCTCGCCGGCCCCCCGGCCCTCGGCCATCAGATCCTTGATGGACGTGACCTGCGGGAGGATCTTGGGCGGCGTCTCGGGGCCGGCGCCTACGATCCGAATCAGCCCCAGTCTGCATCCCCATGTCTTGAGTCCGCTCCAGATGCCCATGCCCTACATGAACCTCCTCAACTGCTCGATTCGCTCTTCCACTTCCTCCGGGCTGAGCCCTCGGTATCGCTCGGGCAGGAACCGCACGTCCGTGCACTCCTTCACGGCCACCAGATCCATGTACTCCAGCTTGCGGACGTGGGCGCTGGGCCGCACCTCCCGAAGGGTCTCGGACAGGATCTGCCTCAACGGGGGTCGGGGCTCCGCAGCCAGCTCGTAGGTCCGCAGGGCCCGGACGAGCAGGCCCTCGACTTCATGGCCGCCCAGTACGCAGGTGTCCGGGATCTCGGGAAGGTCCGCCTCGGCCAGGGGGAACTTCAGCTTCCGGGCCACCGCGCGGAGCAGGGCCAGCATCTCCCCCCCGGTCTGGGGTCCGAACAGGGGGATGTGCACATCCAGCCGGCCCTGGCGTTTCAGGTCCACCTCAAGCAGGTCGGGCCTGGAGGTGGCGAAGACCCAGACGATCCTACCGCGGTTTCGGGTGTCGGACATCTCCTTGGCCAGCATGGCATAGACCCGGCCCGACAAGCCGCTGTCTCCATCCCCTCCGCCCCTGCGCCCGGCTGCCTGGTCCGCCTCGTCCACGAACACGACCACCTGGCCCAGGGCCCGCAGCACGGAGAAGATC
>JAGOQT010000156.1 GCA_018007255.1 Phycisphaerae bacterium
CTACCGCCGATCCCGTCCCGTTGCCGCTGAACGCAGGCCGCAGACAACCCTCCTCCGTGGACCCGGAGTCGGGTGCGCCTCCCAGCCAACTGAAGAAGACCCGGTTGCACGTGTCGTCATAGGACTCAAAGTCGTCCACCACACCATACCCACTGGTCGAGAAGCTCCACACGGTACCCGCCCAAGTCGGCAGACTCCCAGCCTCATTGACCTCATCTACCTTCCAATAATATGTCCGGCCATACTCGGGCGCAAACCCGCTTAGACCGACCTGGCCTTCGGCCACCGCCTTCATCGATACCGTACCCGCGTCCACCGTATTGCTGTCCGCGCCTACATATACCTCGTGCGAGACCGCCTCTCGCCCAGACCGCCACGACAACGTCGCATCCAACGCCACATTCGTCGCACCCACCGCTGGACTCGGCTCAAACGCACGCGTCGGAACCTGGAAGAATCGCACCTCACTGAGTCCACACTGGGGACTCAGTCCTCCCCAGTTGCTCTGGATCGTCAGCTTGACGTAACGGGCTAACACACCGCCAAACCCCAGCACCGTGTTGCACACGTAGTCCGTCTTGCCCGTCCCTCGCCCAAAGACGGGAACCCCTGCCAGAGCCGTCCAGGTCGCCCCGTCCACCGAGACCTCAATCGTCACGTCCTTGGCCCCAAAACCAATGACCGTCTCGACCATCTGGTTCGAGTTCCAGACCCACATCTCGTGCAATTTGATCACCTTCTCGAATTCGTACTGGATCCACGCCGGCGTCGGACCCAAGACACTGCTGAGCCACATGTCCGTCCCAGTCGTCCCGTGCTGATCCAGGGCGTTGAGCCCGGACCTATCTACCGTCCTCTCAGGTCCGGTCGCGGCCTCGTGCACACTGGACGCCGTGGCCCCGGCAGGCCGGATCGCATAGGCATACGGCTCCGCCGTGAAGCTCCAGACCTCCCCCTTGTAGATCGTCGTGTCCGGAGGGGCATTGACCTCGTCTACTCGCCAGTAATAGGTCTGGCCAAAGGCCAGCAGTCCTGCCGGATCATAGGTCGTGGCTGTCTGGCCCTGGCTGACCAACACTCCCTTGGAGTCCGTGCGGCTCGCCGTGTTCACGTCTTCGAACACCGTGCCCCAATACACATCGTGGGAAGCCGCATAGGACCCAGCCTTCCACTTCAGCGCCGCGTCACGCAGCACATCTGTGGCCTTGTTCGCAGGGGCCGGAGTCGTGGCGGTCCCTTCAGTCAGGCCACCGCCCAACATAATCACCGGGATCATATTGGCAGGGAGGGTCTCGTTGTAGATGCGGACATCGTCGAGCATCCCGTTGTACCCCCACCTGAAGGCGTTGTTGTAGTAGTCGCAACCCAGGACCACGTCGAAGGTGTTAGTGGTCATCTGGAGGCTGTACGTGCCCTCGGCATCCAGCACCCCGTTGAGGTAGACCTTCCGGTTGTTTGCTCCCGCATTGAAGTCGAACGTCACGGCAACGTGGGTCCAGGTCCCCGCCTGCACCGCAGTGTTGGAGTACCAGGCCGCGTTGTTTCATTGGATGCGGATGCGGCGGTCCCCCTCCAACCGGAAGCCGTATGCGGAGTACCAGGCGGAGCCGGCAGTCCCGCCCTTCTCGATGAGTTGGTGACTCCCGGAGGTCGTGGAGGTGTTCACCCACATCGACACCGTGACGGTCTCCGGGATGTTCAGTACGTCATGATGCGGAATCCGGATGGTGCTGTTGGTGCCGTTTGCCTGCCACGCCCCGCCGATCTGTCCCGGCACCCAGGTCACCGTACCCTGGCAGGAACCGTCATTCCCGTTGCCGGAGGAGTCCGCCACAGTCACACCCGAGGTCTCATCGAGCTTCCACCAACCGACCAGCTCCGCGCGGACCACACCGGCGAAGCTTGCGACGAGAAGCAGGCCAGCGCACACCAGAGGGATTCGTCTCTTGCACATACCTATCCTCCTTCGTTCAGGATTGCCTGGACCCTCGTATCAGGGTAGGTCCGGCGACTTCCACAACCGCCGCAACCGACGCATGCTCGTACCTCGGTCCATCGGTCTCCCCGGCGAGATCCCGCGATCGGCCAGGGGATCGTCAGGGTCGAATGTGCTCCTCCTTCTTCATCGTCAACTCCAGCCTGGGCTCCGCAAACATGCCCCAGCAATACAGATACTCGCCCGGGCTTGTCGTGGCCAGGGTCAGAAATCGATCCCGCGGTCCAAGGGGGACGCCAATCTGCTCGGCCTGAGAAGGGACGGCCTTCAACGTCCTGGAGAAGCGGACGCGGCCGTCCACCAGGACCCAGAAGTCAACCCGGATCTTGTTCGGGTCCGAGTCCCTCTGCGCATAATGCACAGCGGTCTGCGAGACCCCGCACAAGGCCTCAAACCGTTCGATCTGGATCTCCGGCATGGACGACCGGATCTTGTCCAGGTCGAAGGTGATCCCCGCGTTGGGGTGCATGCTCATCGAGGGAGCGGCCCGGGTCCCATAGGTACGGCCGGACAGTTGGCCCGGGTGGAGATCCAGGGACCCTGCGCGAAACAGGGCCCCGTTCAGGATCGCCTCGAAACATGTGCCATTGGTCTTGGGGCAGTCCTCGAACACGACCCCGGTCGAGCTGACGAACACAGGTCCGTCATTGCCGTCCGGCACGAACACCCCATCCACGAACGGCCATTGGGGAACTGCCGCCAATCCGTGGCCCTTGTTCTTAATGACCTGACGGGTAGGGGTAATGGCTCCGCTGGAGGGATCGACACCGATCCCCAGTGCTCCTGTGCCCAGGCCGTTGCCGCCGCCCACCATGTCCGCCAGATCCAGGCGCTTGCCGGGTATCCCAAAGCCCCCACCCGCCGGCATCTCTCGCACGAACAGGTTAGGCCGATCCTTCACCGCCGCCAGATCCAGGCGCCCCGCCTCATCGGTGAAGGCGGCTTCCCCCTGCATGAGCGTTTGGATCGCAGGGGCCTGCCTGCCCCCGTACCTGCACTCCACCCTCCCGTCAAACACGTGCACCTCCGCGGATCGCTCTGCACCGACCAATAGGCCGAATTCGGTTCCGAAGTCCACCACGGTCGATGCAGGGGTCTTCACGGAGAAGCCTCGAGCGCCGGCCGGCACCTTGGCGGTGATCCAGCCGCTCTCCACAGACAGTCTGTTCGGTGTCTGCAGGGCCAATGTCGTGGGTGCTTGGACAATCACCTCCGCACCCCGGACCATGCGGATACGGGCATAACCCTGCTCAAGGCTCATCCGCTGGGGCCGCAGACGCCCGTCCTCGTCCATCTGCACATTCCACTTGGCCCCCATGGAACCCACCAGGGTCCCCACGGTCCTGTGGGCGTGCACGTACAGAACTGCAGCCAGGATGACCATCGCGGCCAGGGAGAACACGGCAACGGCTTTGGCCAGCCTGATCCCTGCCTGAAGCAGCCTCTGCCCAGACTCGGCCACCCTCTCGATCGTCAGAGCAAGGCTCCTATCGCGGACGCGGGCCTCCTGCTCGAGACGTTCCCTACGCTGCTCCTCAAGGAAGGCATCGAGCTTCTGGTGGGCATAGGTTTCGATCCGCCGCAGCCGCTCCTCCTCCGAGAGATCCGGTCCCAGACAGAGGGGACCGGGCCGTCCCTGTCCATCCGGCTTGCCTGGGGAAGGACATGAGGTCCGCGACGAGGCTGGACCCACGACTTCTGACCTACCCTTCTCCAGGGGGGTTGCCTGCGCGGCCAACGCAGCGGGTCTGGGCAACACTCCCACGAGATCGACCAGTCCTACGTACGTGGCGATGAACTCGAGATAGTAGAGGCGAGCTGAGTCGCTGCTGGCAACCGCATGGTCGAGCATCTCGAACTGCTCAGCGGTGATCGTCCCATCCAGGGAGCGAACGATCCACTCAGCAAGATCGGGCGGATTGGGACCAGGCTGGTTCATGCGAGGCCTTCTCTGCTGACCGCGTTGCGGACGCACTGCAGGAGCGCGTCGTGGATCCTCGCCATCCGTTTGTACACGCTCTGTACAGATCGACCCGCCCGCTCCGCAATCGCCGTGATGGCGATTTCGCTCTCATACCTCAGCCGGATCAACTCGTGGTCGCGAGGATTCAGCCTCTGGACACATCGCCGCAGGGCCTGCATCCGGCTGTCCATCTGCTCCACAAAGGGCTCACATTGCCGCTGCAGCAGTTCCATCGCCGCCTCGCTGAACTGAAGCCTTCCCCTCGAATACCGTTTGCGTGCACTCAAGATCTGGTACTTGGCAACCGCGATCCCCCATGCGGCGAAACTCGTGCCCCGCGTGAAGCCGTCAAACCGCGACCACATCAGAAGCACCGTTTCCTGGAACAGGTCTTCCGCATCCTCGTGGTTCGGAACCATGGCCAGGATGAACGCATAGATCCGCTTCTGGTTCACCATCAGATAGCGGAGAAACTCATTGGTGTTTGACGATTCACTCATACGGCCTACACTAGGGTAATATCTGCCTACCTCGGCAATTCAACCACAATCCGGGCCCTCCTGCCGTTTTTGCGAGCCCCTTTGCCATGGTGCCGGTACTCGTCCGGCTCCGCCCCCCGCCGTCCAAGTCAGACTCTCGGGCTCTGGCCTGCGCAAAGATGTCCCGCAGGGCACCGGCCCTGCTCACAGTAAGTTCCGTTCGGAAAAGACCTTGCGTCGTCGTCCGAGGGCGTCACGTGCCCTCCGTCTGTCCCCGCGCCAGCCTCTTCTGATTGCAGGACAGAGGCTATGGATCGCCGTCACTGGAGCAGATCATGATCCCTCCCGGCGGAACAGGCAGGCCCTCCGGTAGATCCGGACAACTGCTCTGCAGTGCCCCCGGCCAAGCAAGCCGGGACCACGCCCCTTAGCCCTCGTTGAGCGGGACGCGCGGACCCATGCACTTGACCCGCATGACAAGCTGAGGTAAGGCACTCTAGTAGGACCGCCGCGTCGGCCGGATCCGTGATACTGCGCTCTCACTCGCCCCAATCTGTGAAAGGTGGACGGACATGAAACGAGTCTCTTGGATGGCGATGCTTGCGGCAGGCTTGATATCCCACCCCGGTCTCTCCGGCCAGGGCATCGACATCATCCCTCAACCCCTCGTGGCAGAGGCCCAACCGGGCGGCTCTGTGCTGGACGGCAAGGTCGCCATCGCGAACGCGGATCCGGTCGACACCCTGCGGGAAGAGTCCGCGGAGGGATTCGATCTGCGCATGGCCTGGTGGCGCCAGGCCAGATTCGGCCTGTTCCTTCACTGGGGGGTGTACGCGGTCCCGGCCGGCGAGTGGAACGGCAGCACGAACCACGCGGAGTGGATCCTGAGCACCGCACAGATCCCGCTGCAACGCTACAAGCAGTTTGCCTCGCAGTTCAATCCGGTCGGGTTTGACGCCGCAGAATGGGTCCGCATGGCCAAAGAGGCCGGGATGAAGTACATCGTGATCACGAGCAAGCACCACGACGGCTTCTGCCTGTTCGACTCGGCGGCGACCGACTACGACGTGGTGGAGGCCACGCCGTTTCGGCGGGACATCCTGAAGGAGCTGAGCGAGGAATGCAGGAGACAGGGGATCCGGATGGGCCTCTACTACTCCATCATGGACTGGCAGCATCCGGACTACCTGCCGCGCAGGTCCTGGGAGGACCGTTCCGCGCAAGGGGCGGACTTCCGGCGCTACGTGGACTACATGAAGGCTCAGTTGCGGGAGCTGATCGACCGGTACGATCCGGCGATCCTCTGGTTTGACGGGGAATGGGAACCGACCTGGAGCCACGAGCAGGGGGTCCAACTCTACAACGCGGTCCGGAGTCTCAAGCCGGACATCCTGGTCAACAATCGGGTGGACACAGGGCGAGGCGGCAGGCCGGGCGGCCGTGAGGCCCGCAAGTATGTCGGGGACTTCGGGACCCCGGAGCAGGAGGTCCCGGCCGCCGGCACACCCGGGTATGACTGGGAGTCCTGCATGACCATGAACCGGCATTGGGGGTGGAACAAGAACGACAAGGAGTTCAAGTCCACGACCGTTCTCATTCGCCAACTGATCGATTGTGCCAGCAAGGGCGGGAACTACCTGCTCAATGTAGGTCCCAAGCCGGATGGGACGTTCCCCCAGGAGAGCATCGAGCGTCTGGGGGAGATCGGTCGATGGATGAAGGTCAACGGGCAGAGCATCTACGGCACCACCGCGAGCGTCTTTCCCCCTCTGCCCTGGGGCCGCAGCACGACCAAGGACCGGACGCTGTACCTCCATGTCTTCGAACGGCCGGCAGAAGGGCGAATCTGGGTTCCGGGTCTGATCAGCGAGGCGGAGAAGGCCTACCTCCTGGCGGACCCCTCGCGAGAGCTGGGGGTCGAGTACGCCGACGCAGGGGCCCATGTCCGTGTGCCCTCCAGCCCGACCGACAGGAGCGCCACGGTGATCGCCCTGGAGTTCCGGGCCAGGCCGGAGGTGGTGGTGCTGCCCGAGATCACGGGTGCAGAGAGGTTCTATCCCAGCACGGAGGTGAGGATGGACTGTGGAACCGACCTGGCCCAGATCCACTACACGCTGGACAGCACGGAACCGACCCAGGACTCCCAGGCGTACACCCGGCCCCTGCAGCTCGATCGGACCGTTGCGGTTCAGTGCCGGGTCTTCCACAGGGGCGTGCCCGTGACTCCGGTGGCGAGGAAGGAGTTCACCCGACTTCGTCCGAAGGAGGCCGAGGAACGGAGCGGGGTGCGGCCGGGCCTCCGCTACAGGGCATTCCTGGGGAGATGGGAGAAGCTGCCGGCCTTCTCGGACTTGACCCCCGACAGATCCGGGACAGTGGATCATCTCGACCTTGAGGTCAAACCCCGGCCCGAGTTCTTCGCGATCGTCTACGAGGGATACGTGCGGGCCCCACAGGAGGGGCTCTACGCGTTCAGCCTGGACAGCGACGACGGCAGCCGGCTCTACATTGGAGGGGAGTTGGTGGTCGACAATGACGGACTGCACTCCCCGCAGGGCAAGGCCGGGGTCGCGCCCCTGAAGAAGGGCCTGCATCCGATCCGTGTGGAGTACCTCCAGGGGGAAGGCGGGGCCCTGCTGGACGTGACGTGGACCGCACCCGATGCCGAACCCCAGGAGATGCCGGCGGATCTGCTGTTTCACCTGTGACCCGCCCGTCTCCCGACACGACGGCCGGGGCACGTCTTGCGGCACGGGCATTTTTCTCTTGCATTTTCCGACTCCTGCGGGTAGGGTACGCATCAACTGACGCGGCTTTGGAGGAGGCACGCTGCTCACACACGGGCAAGGCCTAGAGCGTCAGGGTAAGGCTCACTACAGGATGTGGATGGGTCGCGGATAGGATGTCCGCGCGAATGGATGAGGACGGGCCACGGCTTCTATTGGGAAGGAAGGCCGGGGCTAGGTCCTAGGGTGCAACATTGAAAGGAGGCACAACCATGAAGACTCGTCTATTCCCAAGATCCAACAGGCCCCTATCGACCAGGAGATGGTTCGTGTCCGCGCTGGCCGCGCTCGCGGCCATAGGCTGCCTGGGCGCCGTGTGGGTGCGGGCCGACTTTTCAGCGCCCCCGGCCGGGGCGTCCCCTGCCGAGTTGATGGCGTGGATGAACGAGCAGATCCAGGCGAACAGCCAGGCTGTGACCCAGGCCGCCAGCGCAGCCACGGCCTCGATCCTCTCGGACCCCTCGGCCTGCGTGCCCTCGACGATCTACACGGGCGGGTGCGCGTCGTGCGGATGCAGTCCGTGCACGTGCCAGGAGCCCGCGGAGACCCCCTGTGGCTGTGCGCCCTGCATGCCCGCGCCGTGCAACCCGTTCTTCGGTCTGGTGGGCAAGTCGATCGTCGTGCACCTGGACGGCAATGTCACCGTGTGGGGGACCTTGGTCCGGGAGTGCGGCGGCTTCCTGATCCTGAGCAACCAGGCGCAGACCTTCACCGTCAGTATCCGGAAGATCCTGTACACCGAGAACGAGTGATCCGGCGCGGCTAGGTGTGGTAGTCCGCGTTGATGGTGACGTACTGTTTGCTCAGGTCCACGCCGTAGCAGAAGTCGGTGCAGCGGCCCGCGCCCAGGTCCACGGTGATGGTGTGACAGGTCTGGCGGAGGATCCGGCCGGCCCGTCTGCGATCGAACCGGACCGGCATGCCGTTCCTGAACACGGTCAGGTCGTCGAGCTTGCAGGAGAGCCTGTCCGGGTTGAGTCTGACCTGGACCGATCCGACCGCGCAGAGGATCCGGCCCCAGTTCGGGTCTCCGCCGTGGACCGCGCACTTGACCAGGGGGTAGTCCGCCACGGCCCGGGCTGCCTTGGCTGCATCGGGTGCGCTGGCCGCGCCCCGGACGACCACCTTGAACATGCGGGTCGCACCCTCGGCATCCAGGGCCATCTGCCGGGCCAGGTCGTCGCACAGGTCTGCCAGGGCCCGGGCGAACCGCTGATAGGCCGGCCCCTCGCGGACCACCGGCTCGTTGCCGGCCAGGCCCGAGGCCAGGAGGATCGCCGTGTCGTTGGTGCTCTGGAGCCCGTCCACGGTGAGACGGTTGAGGGACCCGCCGATGGCCTGCCTGAGGGCCCGCTCCAGGAGGGGCTTGCGGATCGCCAGGTCCGTGGTGAGGAAGCACAGGGTCGTGGCCATGTTGGGGCCGATCATGCCCGCGCCCTTGACGGTCCCGGCCAGGGTCACGGTGTGCCCGGAGATCGCCACCCGGCGCACCGCCTGCTTGGGCCGCAGGTCCGTGGTCATGATGGCCTTGGCAAAGCCCAGGCCCGCTGCTGCTGAAGAGGAAAGGACCCTTGCCGCCCCGGCGATCCCGGAGGCCACCCGATCCATGGGCAGGGGCTCTCCGATGATGCCCGTGGAGGCGACCAGGACCTGGCTGGGGTCCGCGCCCACCAGGTCGGCCGTCAGCCGGCACATTGTCACTGCATCGCGGAGCCCGCGGCGCCCCGTGCACGCATTGGCATTGCCGGAATTGACGACCACGGCGTATACGGTGCGGCTGCGGATGTGTATGCGGTCCACCTGCACGGCCGCGGAGGTGATCCGGTTGGTGGTGAACACAGCGGCCGCAGTGGCCCCAGCCGGACAGGCCAGCAGGGCCAGGTCGGGTTTGCCGGACTTCTTGATCCCGGCCCGAACGCCGGCTGCAGAGAAGCCCTTGGGGCCCGTGATGGTGTTGTTGGTCATACGGTCCTTTCTCCCGGCGGCCCGGACAAGGTGGAACCGGCCGGATTCCCCACAGGAAACCGAACGCTACTCCAGGCC
>JAGOQT010000002.1 GCA_018007255.1 Phycisphaerae bacterium
GTGGGTATGTGCTCCGCACCATTTCGGTCCACCAGGACACACCCCCTCCGCCCCAACGTGACCACTGCATGGCGAACGCCCCGTGCCACGAGCTCGGACCCGATCATCTTGGCCGCGTGGTAGGCAGCCGTGACCCCCGGTTGAAACACGGGCTCCTTGTTGAGCCGTTGCCCCCTCCACACGTACTCGGAGAGGAGGTCCGATGTGAACCCAGCGGACGCCGCTCCTTCCGCATACGAGGGCTGCCCCATGCCCAACGCCACTGCCCCTGCAGCACACACAACCCATCGTCCCGGTCTCATGCCTTGCACTCCAACTCACCCCTGCACCACACTGGGTAGAGACTTCAACCCCTAGTGCATATCCTGTGCCAAGACCATGAGATGATTATATAAACTCATTTTATACAAAGGCTTATCATCAAATTGTGCATGTTGATGGCCTGTCATTCTCAAGACATGAATGGAGGCTAGGCAGCCGCGTGCTACGTTTTTGTGGGAAGACTACGGACCGAGCGGCTATGGAGCGGTGCGGGCTAAGCCCTCTGCTGCAGGAGTTGGATGATCTCCGCCTTGGTGGGCATGGCCTCGAGGAAGCCGAACTTCGTGCAGGCCAGGGCCCCGGCCGCAGAGGCGAACTCCACGGCCTTCTTCAGGTCGTCCTCAACCGCCAGATACGCTGCCAGCGCCCCGGCGAAGGCATCCCCCCGGCCGGTCTGGTGGACCAGCTCAACCTCGAAGGTGGGTATGTGCTCCGCACCATTTCGGTCCACCAGGACACACCCCCTCCGCCCCAACGTGACCACTGCATGGCGAACGCCCCGTGCCACGAGCTCGGACCCGATCATCTTGGCCGCGTGGATGTGGGTCTGTCCGCCGAAGGGACCCTCGGCGATCTCCGCCGCCTCCAAGAGATTGGCCAGGAGCAGATCGGCAGAGAAGCACTCGATGGGGAGATCCCCTGCGGGCGGACTGTGCGGTCCGCACTGCGGGGCCGGATTCACGATCACACGGGTCCCGTGGACCTGGGCCAGACAGATGGCCTCGACGATCGCCTCTTGCGGCAACTGCCCATGGATCAGACAGACCGAGGCCTCTGAGATGGCCTGTTCGGCGACCTCGACGTCCCGGGCCTGCAGCGCGGCGTTGGCCCCAGGGCACCGACATGCTGCGTTCTCGCCCGCTGCATTGACCAGGGTGACGACCACGCCGGTGTTGAGGGCCTGGGCGACCTGCACATAGTCCGTGTGCACACCCCACTCCTCCAGGCTGGACCTGAGCATCTCGCCAAAGGGGTCTCCGCCCACCTTGGTGACCAGGTGGACCGCACATCCGCACAGCACGGCTTGCACCGCCTGATTGATGCCCGGGCCTGAGGGCGAGTAGTTCAGGCCGGATCCGGTCATGGCCTGGCCCGCAGAGGGGAACTCCGGGCAGCGAAGCGTCATGTCGACGTAGGCCCCCCCCACCACGACGATCCCTGATCCCTTTCTGGACATCACGGACTCCTTTCCGGCAAAGTCTACTCTGGATCGCCGGAGAGATCAAGGGGCGCGATCGCCGGATGGGCTGGTGGGGATGGACGCCTGGACAGGGACCCCGCCAAGGCCTAGTACAGGCCCAGGTCAGGGTTCATCTGTGGGGTCCGTCGGGTCTGGGGTCTACGTGCCCAGGGACCGGGCCCGCTCGATCGAGACGGAGACGACTAGCCGGCCACGGCGGACTCGTCTAGGTCCAACTGCATCAGGTGTGCAAGGTAGTCGTGGAGCTGGTCTTCGCTGAAGGCATCCAGAAACTCAGGCTTGGCGGTGCGGTTGATCTCGCGAATGCACTCAATCAGCTCGTTCTTGCTCATGCCGGCCGTCCTTCGTCCTGTCTTCTTGAATCCATCTCAACCAGGAGATTATCGACCGACAGGCCCCTTTTCTTTAGGCACGGGGTCTTCCGTCCACCCCATGTCCCATAAGGCGATACGCCAGATCTAGAGTCCATGCTGCCTGCGGACACTACACGTTGTTGGCTCCCCCGGGCGCGAGCAGGGCCGCGCAGGGACTGTCCAATAAAACCCATCTGGCCTGAGGCAATCCTCGCGGGGGCGGATTTTCCGGATTTTCGCGCAGACCGCATACGAGGATCCGCCTCGCCATGCCCGGCCTCCTCTCGGGATCCGGATCTGTCCGGTCAGGCGTGCCGGCCCGTACCGGGGCCCGCGAGACAACCCCGCACAGCCCGGGTCAACGCCACATAGGCCTCAGGACCGAGGTGGTCCGGCCTGGCCGTCGGTTCGATTCGGCACTGCTCGAACAGGGCCGGCCACTCGGCCACACCGGCCCACATGCCTTGGGCCCCTGCAGACTTGGCGACCGCCTGGATCATCTTGCGGCGATGGCCCATGAAGAGGTCCACGACCTCTGTGAGCAGGCCCATGTCCGCCACGCCCTGGACCTTCTTGGGGTCCCGGACAAACCGGACCATCGCCGAGTCCACCTGGGGCTGCGGCCAGAACACAGAGGGCTTGAGCACCCGCACGAGCGCGACCTGCCCCGTGGCCTGCAGGAGGATGCTCATGACCCCGTACGCCCGCGACCCCGGCGCCGCAACCATGCGGTCCGCCACCTCCTTCTGCACGGTCACCACCATGGCGTCCGCCACGAGCGGGCCCACGATCAGGTTGAGGATGAGAGGCGAGGCCACGCCATAGGGGAGGTTGGCCGCAAGCACCAGGCGTCCCCGGTAGATCTGCCTGGCCTGGTGGATCGCGTCGCGGACCCCGGGGTGGAGGGCATGCTTGCCCTGCAGCACGTCCCCGGCCATCACCACTGCGTTGGCCTTGTGGGCCACCTCCGCGGCGGCTATGGGCCCCAGGGCAGGATCGATCTCGACCCCGATCACGAAGCCGGCCCGGTCGGCCAGGGCATGGGTCAGTGAACCCGTGCCGCACCCGACCTCCAGGACCACGTCATCCGGACGGATCCCGGCCTGCTCCACAAGCACGCGCATCAGGTTCAAGTCGATCAGGAAGTGCTGGCCGAACCCCTTCTTCGGTATGGTCCCCGCCTCCGTGAGCAGCTGTTCGATCTGGCTCTTGGTTTGCATGCTCCGCCCCGGCCCGGAGGCCCGCCGCGACTCAGTCCGCCACCCGCAGGTGTGCCCCCCGTTTGCACCGGACCATGCCCAGGGCCGTGCGGATCGCCGCCTTCATGCTGGATTCGTCGGCCCGATTCCGGCCCGCGATGTCGAAGGCCGTGCCGTGGGCCGGTGACGTGCGGAGGATCGGCAGGCCCAGCGTGATGTTGACCGCGCCGGCCGGGTCCAGGAGCTTGACGGGGATCATGCCCTGGTCGTGGTACATCGCCAGCACGGCGTCGAATTCGCCCCTGACCGCGCGGAGGAAGAGCGTATCTGCGCTGAAGGGCCCCGAACATTGGATCCCCTGTTCCTGGGCCAGCAGGATCGCGGGCGCGATGATCCGCTGCTCCTCGTCGCCGAACTGGCCGTTCTCGCCGGCATGGGGGTTGAGCGCGGCCACGCCGATCCTGGGCGTGTCCAGGCCGAAGTACTCCTTCAAGGCGTCGTTGAGCAGGTCGAGCGGTTCAAACACCCGGCCGATGGTGAACCGGTGGCGGACCTCGAACAGGGCCTCGTGGATCGTCGCGAGGGCCAGCTTCAGAGGCCCGCTCACGAACATCATGGCCTTGCGTTTGGACTTGGTCCGCTCCGCGAACATCTCGGTGTGGCCCGGCCACTTGGACCCGGCCAGCTTCCAGCTGGCCTTGCTGATGGGGGCCGTGACCACGGCGTCGATCAGCCCCCCCTGGGCCGCGTCGATCGCGTCCGCGCAGAACTGGATCGAGGACTCGCCCGCCGCGCGACTGGGGCCCGCAGCCCCGGGAGGCATGGGGACCTCGTCGTAATCGGCCACGACCACCCGATACGGGTTGTCCCTGCCGACCTTCTCGTGGGGCACACGGCCCCAGTACGCCTCGACCTCGGCCGCATCCGCGGCATAGGCCAGGTACTCGGCCATCCCGAATACGATGTACCTCGCGGAGCGGCGGATCAGCGGGTCGTTCAGGGCCTTGACGATGACCTCGGGGCCGATCCCCGCCACGTCGCCCATCGTGATCCCGATCACGACCGGCTCGGACACGCCCTGGTTGTTCTCGCCCCTGTTGTTCATCGCAGCCAGGTCCATCAGAACCCCATGGAGGCCAGGGTGTCGGCCGTCCACCCGGACCGGGGGGCCAGGAGGCCCTGCAGGGTCCTCCGCACGGCTTTGACGATCAGGTCGGTCTCCACGTGGACGCGGTCTGCGACTGCAGCGCAACCCAGGGTCGTCGCCGAGGCCGTCTCCGGGATGACCGCCACCGAGAACCCGTTCTGGTCCAGTGCGGCCACGGTCAGGCTGACCCCATCCACGGCCACGGACCCCTTGACCACCATCTGCCCCAGGAGATCCGCGTTCGCCTCGAACGCGATCTCCAAGAAGCCGCCCTGCCCTCGCACGGACCTGACCGTGGCGAGCCCGTCCACGTGACCCAGCACGATGTGCCCGCCAAACCGGTCCCCGACCTGGAGCGCCCGCTCCACGTTCACCCGGCTGGCCGGGCGCAAGGTCCCGAGCGAGGTCCGTCCGAGCGTCTCCTGACTGAGGTCGAACCAGGCCACCGTGCCGGCCGTGCGGGTCACGGTCAGACACACGCCGCGGACCGCGATGCTGTCGCCGACCCGGGTGCCCTGGGCTAGGGACCCCAGGTCCACGGCCAGCCTCACGCCCGCGCCGCTGCGCCGGGGCGCCGACTGGACCGTGCAGACGGATTCGATCAACCCCGTGAACATCACCGACCTCGCTGGGACTGGTTCCACTCCTGGAGGTTCTTGGCCAGGACCTGGACGTCTCGCGTGGCCAGGATGTGCCCGGCGATGTCCGGGGGGATCTTCAGGTTCACCAGGGCGCTGCCGACCCGCTGCCACAGCCTGTCCTTCTTGGCCTCTGTTTCGGCCACGTAGAGCTCGCTGACCAATTCGGCCACCTTCTGGAGCATGATCCCATCCAGGTTCCGGTAGTATCCCCCGATCACGGCCTTCTGATATGCGCTGTATTCCCTTTTCGCCACGTCACTTCCCGTACACCGGCTGGACCTGGGACTGAAGTCGGATCTGATCTGCCGCGCTGACCGGGTCGGCCAGGCCCAGATCCGGGAATCGCCTCTGGCGGGCAGCCGCCACCAAGCCCACGAACATCGGATGGGGGCGCAGAGGCCGGGAGGTCAGGCAGGGGTGGGCCTGGGTCCCGACGAAGAAGGGGTGGCCGGGGATCTCCAGGATCTGCATGATGGGCTGGTCCGGGGCCCTGCCCGAGAAGACCAGACCTCCCTTCTCGAGCATCTCGATGTACTGGGGGTCCACCTCGTAGCGGTGCCGGAACCGCATCCGTGCACTGGGCACCTGGCCGAAGAGCCGCCAGGCCAGGGTGTCGGGCTTGAGCTCCACGTCCCGTCCGCCCAAGCGCATGTTCCCGCCCAGCCCCTCGATCCGCTTCTGCTCGGGGAGGATGTTGATCACCGCCTCAGGACACTTGGCATCGATCTCTGCGCTGTTCGCCCCGGACCGGCCGCACACGTTGCGGGCGAACTCGATCACGGCCATCTGGAAACCGAAGCACAGGCCTAGGTACGGCAGGGCGTTCTCCCGGGCATATCGGATGCAGGCCATCTTGCCCTCTGCCCCTCGGGTGCCGAACCCCCCCGGCACGATGATGCCGTCCACGTCCTTGAGCTTGACCGCCGCGTTCTTGTCCGTCACGCCGGTGGTCTCGATCCACTCGATCTTGACGTTGCAGCCCAGGGCCAGTCCCGCGTGCTCCAGGGCGTTCAGGATGGAGGCGTAGCTGTCCCGCACCGACGTGTACTTGCCGGTGACGCCGAGGGTCACCCCGTGCGCGGCCGCGCCGATGCGATCGGTGAAGTCGCACCACCGGCCCCAGACCCTGCGTTCATGGCGGAGGTTGATCCGATCCTCGATCCGCAGCAGGCGGAGGACCTCGAAGTCCAGACCGTGGTCGCGCAACATGGCGGGGATCATGTAGATCGAGGCCGAGTCGGGCAGGCTGACGACCCGCTCGATGGGGACGTTGCTGTACACGCTGATCTTCTGGCGGGCCTTCTCGTTCACCGGATTGCTGGCCCTGCACGCGATGATGTCCGGCTGGACCCCGCACTGCATCAGCTGTTTGATGCCCAACTGGGCGGCCTTGGACTTCTGCTCGCCCAGGGTGGGGGGCTCCATGATGTAGGTCAGGGCCACGAAGCATCCGCTGCCCGGTCCCTCCTCGTAGGCCAGCTCCCGCATGGCCTCGATGAAGTAGGCGTTCTCCAGGTCGCCCACCGTGCCGCCGATCTCCACGAAGACCACATCCGCGTTGGAGTGGAGGGCCAGCTCCCGCAACCGCAGCTTGACCTCTCCCGTGACGTGGGGGATCATCTGGACGTCGCGGCCCAGATAGTCGCCGTGGCGCTCCTTGTGGAGCACCGAACTGAAGATCTGGCCGCTCGTGGCGAAGTTCACCCGGGACAGGTCCTGGTCCAGCATCCGCTCGTAGGTGCCCAGGTCCATGTCGCACTCCATGCCGTCATCCAGGACGAAGACCTCCCCGTGGCGGAGGGGGTTCAGGGTCCCCGAGTCCACGTTCAGGTAGCCCTCCAGCTTGAGCGGGGCGACCTTGAGCCCCTTGTCCTGGAGCAGCTTGGCCAGGCACGAGGAGAAGATCCCCTTGCCCAAGCCGCTCATGACCGTGCCCATGACAAAGCAGTACTTGGTCTTGCCCTTCTTGTATCCGGGCGGGATGGGCGAGAAGAACTCACTGTCCGTGGACGTATCACTCACCGAAGCCAACAACTCCTTGGTCATAGGGCGTCCCTCTGGGGAAGAGGACCTCTCGGGGCGGTTCCCCGCCCGTGTTTGCGCGAACACGACATCACAACCCGTCCTGACCGGACCCTCCATGCTCCGCGTGGCGCTGGACGAACTCCGCGTACTGCTGCGGCGTGTCGATCCCGTCACACGTGTGCTCCACCTGGCCGACCAGGATGGCACGGCCGTTCTCAATGACCCGGAGCTGCTCGAGCCTCTCGAGCCTCTCCAACGGCGTTTGGGGCAGGGCCGTCAGTTCCAGGAGGAACTCCCTGCGGTACGCATAGATCCCAATATGCCTCATGTAGTAGGGCAGGGGCCCCACTCCGCGGGCGTCCCGATCATACGGGATCACGGACCGCGAGAAGTAGATCGCCCGGCCAAAGCAGTCGGTGACTACCTTGACCACATTGGGGTCCGCGACCTGCTCCGCGGACTGAAACGCCGTGCCCAGGGTCGCCATGTCGCCCTCCCCGGACTCGGTCAGCAGCTCCACCACGCGGTCGATGTGCGCGGGATCGATCTCGGGTTCGTCGGCCTGGAGGTTCACCACGATGTCGACCTTGAGGCCGGCGGCCACCTCGGCGACGCGGTCCGTCCCGCTTGCGTGGTCCTTGGAGGTCAGGATGCACCGGGCGCCGAAACTGCGGGCCGCGGTGACGATCCGGTCATCATCCGCGGCGATCACGACCTCGCAGGCGAGCCTGGACATCCGGGCCCGTTCATAGGTGTGCTGGACCAGGTACTTGCCCGTCTCCTGGGCCAGGACCTTCCCCGGAAACCGCGTCGAGTCATACCGAGCCGGGATACACACTGCAGCCTTCACGCCCTAGCACACCCCCAGACCAAGGACCCAATCCGCACGCAACGCGATGGTCTCCAACGCCTATCGAAGGGCATCCATCAACCAGGAAAGACGGTACACAGTCCAAAACAACTGGGACACCATCTTAGAGCGCGGCCCGGCCCGTGTCAACGCCGGCCCAGGCAATCAGGAGCAGGCAGTTCCCGCATCCAGCGGGCGGCAGGCCCTCACTGGGCCCGGAACTCATAGGCGCGGTAGAGCAGGTCCAGCTCGGCCGTCTTGGCGGCCAGGTCCTGTTCGAGCTGGGCCAGGCGGGGGGGGACCCTGTATACGTCGGGGTCGCCGAACCGCTCCTTCAGCTCGGCGATCTCCTGCTCCAGGTCCATGATCTGCCCCTCGATCTGGTCCACGGAGTACCGGTTGAATCGCTTCAGTTCCTCCGGGGCCTTCCTGCGGGGCCGGTCCTGGGCTGCTGCGGGTCTGCGTTTCCTGGGCGAGGAGGCGGAGGAGTCCTGGGACGCCGCCTCCTGCTGGCGCCGGTGCTCGACCTGCGCGGCATAGGTGGAGTACACGGGCCTGCCGGACACGAACTCGATCCTGCCCAGGGCACGTCTGCCGTGGGGGTCTGCGCCGAGCACGAGCAGGGTGTCCGCGACCTCGTCCAGGAAGTACCGATCGTGGCTGACCACCACGACCGCGCCTGCGAAGCCGTCCAGGGCCTCCTCGAGCCTCTCGGAGCTTGGGATATCCAAGTGGTTGGTCGGCTCATCCAGGACCAGCACATCGGGGGCGCTCAGCACCAGACGACACAGCATCAGGCGGTTCCGCTGGCCCCCGCTCAGGTCGCCCGTCTTCTTGAACACGTCGTCCCCAGTCAACAGGAAGGCCCCCAGCTTGGACCGGGCCTGCTCGGGCGAGAGGGCAGGGTTGGCGGCCAGGGCCTCCTCGAGGACCGTGCGCTGCGAGTCCAGCACATCCCCATGCTGGTCCAGGAATCCCACGGTGTACCCGGGACCCACCCGGATCGAGCCGGACGTGGGAGTCCATCGGCCCAGGGCCAGCTTGAGCAGGGTGCTCTTGCCCGTTCCGTTGGGACCTGTGATGCCGAGGCGCTGGCCGGCCAGCAGGTCGAAGGTCAGGCCTTGGAACAGCACGAGGTCCCCGAAGGCCATGCCCAGGTCCTGACAGCGAAGCACGAGATCCCCCTTGCGGCGGGCGTCCGTGAAGGAGAACTGGATCGTACGCTCCTCGGTCGGCTTGTCCAGGAAGTCCGGGTTCTCCTTGAGCAGGCGCCTGAGCCGGGTCTTTCGCCCCTTGGCCGTGCCCCGCATACCCTCCTGGTCCTTGTTGCGGGCGATGAAGTCCAGGGTCCGCTCCACCATCTCCGCTCGCCGGGTCTGCTCCCGCTGTTGGTGCAGGCGGACCGTCTCCTTGGTCTGGGTGTACGTGCTGTAGTTGCCGTTCCACACATAGGCCTTCCGGTCCTGGACCTCGATGATCCTGCAGGCGATCCGGTCCAACAGGTACCGGTCGTGGCTGATGACCACAGCAGCCCCGCCGTACCCCGCCAGGAACTGCTCAAGCCACTCCGTGGCCTCCAGGTCCAGGTGGTTGGTCGGCTCGTCCAGCAGCAGGAGATCCGACTCCACCATCAGCACCTTGGCCAGGCCCAGGCGGGAGAGCTGGCCCCCGCTCAGGGCCGAGGTCTTGACCTGGTAGAGGGCCGGGTCAAAACCGAGCGCGGCCAGTGTGCTCCGGATGCGGGTCTCGATCCGGTACCCCCCGGCCAGGTCAAAGGCATGGACCAGCCGGTCGTACTCCTTCATCGCCGCGGCCAGGGCCTCGCCCTGCAGCTCCGCCAGGGCCTGCCCAGCCTGGTCGATCTTCTGCTGGGTGCGGAGCAGCGACTCCAGGCCCGCGTGCATCTCCTGCCAGACCGTGAGGGTCCCGTCGAACGCGGCCTCCTGAGGCAGGTAGGCCAGGCGGAGGCCCTTGGCCTTGATCACCTCGCCCCGGTCCGGCGCAACCTCCCCCAGGATCAGCTTGAGGATGGTGCTCTTGCCCGAACCATTGGCTCCCACCATGCCGACCTTCTCGCCGGCATGGAACTGCAGGTGCAACCCCTCCAGGACCACGTCGGCGCCGAAGGCCTTGTGGAGGTCGCGCATAGTCACGATGGCCATAGGGACCCTATCCTATACAGCATGGACGTGGAGCATGGTACACTACGGGGCCATGGATGCCAACAGACCGAGGGAAGGGGGGCCGGTCCGCCCCCCCCGTGGATGGAGCGTATACTGGCTGGCCACCAGGCCCGCGTTCCTCACGGCCAGCGCAGCGCCTGTGCTCGTGGGCTCTTGCGCGGCCCTGGCGAGCGGAGCGGCCTTCCACTGGCCCCTGTTCCTCCTGGCCCTGGTGGGCATCATGGCCTTGCACGCAGGGGCCAACGCAGTCAACGACTACTGCGACCACCTGTCCGGCAACGACTGGGTCAACACCAACCCGACGCCCTTCTCCGGAGGCCGGCGGTTCATCCAGCAGGGCCTGCTCACGCCCCGCGCCACACTGGCGACCGGCCTGGCGTTTCTAGGGGTCGGGGCGGCTGCGGGCCTGGTCATCCTGGCCATGACTCGGAGCCTGTTCATCCTGGGCATCGGCCTGGCCGGCATCTTGGGCGCCCTCTTCTACACGGCCAAGCCCGTGCAACTGGCCTATCGGGGCATCGGCGAGGTGGTGATCGCCCTGCTCTTCGGGCTGCTCCCCGTGTACGGCAGCTACATGCTCCAGACCCGGCGCATCGACGCCGTGCCGCTCGGGCCCGCCCTGATCGTCAGCGCACTGATCTTCCTGGTGATCTTCGTCAACGAGTTTCCGGACCGCAGGGCGGACGCCCAAGTGGGCAGGCGGACGCTCGTGGTCCGCCTGGGTGTGCCCCGGTGCGCGCGGCTCTACAGGCTGGCCCTGGTGTGCACCTACGCGGTCGCCACGGGTATGCTCGTCCAGCAGGCGACCTCTTGGGCAGGGGTCTTGTATCTCCTGACCGTACCCCTGGCGGTCCCGGCTTGGCGAGCGGCCAACACGCGGGCCCTGGAGGCCCCTGGGCAATGGAGGGCCAATCAACTCACGATCGTGCTGCACACCGTGGGCAGCCTGGCCCTGGCCCTGGGCCTGACGCTACGCTGGGCCTGGGCATGACCGGGATCAAGTGGAGTGGCACGCGGACGACAGCAGACGGAGGGTCTCCATCTTGCTCTCCCACTTATGGGTGTCGGGCCCCAGCGAACCCTGCTGTCCAGCGGCCCACGCCTGGCAGAACCACTTGAACATCATCCGTAACGCGCCCATGGTACGACCCCCTACACTCGGCCATCCGCCGTGTCCCAGCCGCCCAACCCGGCGACCTGTGCTCCTCCATCCCCAATAGGCCGCTACCGCCCAAATGGTCACAGGCAAGTCTGCGGTCCGGTCCGTGCACCCCAGCCCGGCCGGGTGATCGGCGAAGGGACACTGCGGGCGCGGGGTCTGCGAGCGAGCGAAACCGCCCACTGCGAATGAGGGCGTGGGGACCAGCGACAAGGGCAGGGGCTTGGCCCACAAGGGTCTGGAACTGGGCGATATAGGATTCGAACCTATGACCTCACGGGTGTGATCCGTGCGCTCTAACCAGCTGAGCTAATCGCCCAAACGGGTGCTATTAGACCCTCTGGCCGTGTGCCTGTCAAGCGGATCCCTGGCCCCCCCATGCCTGATGCCTGCGATCCACTGGTCTTCGGGCCTGCCCTGTCCTTGCGTGGGCCGGCTACAGGTTGACACGATGCCGGACCCCGGGGACAATGCGTCTCAGGAATCCGGCGGGCCATGCCCTGCCGTTCACACCACGTAAGGGCCCAGAGACAGGACGGATGAACATCGTCGCCATTGACATCGGCAATACCAAGATCGCCGTGGGTCTGTTTCTCGACGGCCAGGAGCAGTTCATCCGGTCCGTGCCCGGGGAGGAGGAAGAACCGCTCCGTACCCTCCTGAAGGACGCGTGGGCCCAGGTCCCTGTGGCCAAGCCGCCCAAGGAGGGCAGGCACGACGGGACGATCGTGCTCAGCAGCGTCAAGCCGGTCTGGACCCGGCTGGTGCAGCAGATTGCCGAACAAGACCTGGGCGAGAAGGTCAAGGTCCTGGGCAAGGACGTGCCCCTGCCCATGCCGGTGTGGACGGACGAGCCGGCCAAGGTGGGGACGGACCGCGTGGTCTCCGCAGCCGCGGCCTATGCCGTGGTGGAGAATGCGGTGGTGGTCGCCGACTTCGGCACAGCGGTGACCATCGACCTGGTCGATGCCCACGGTGTCTTCCAGGGCGGCGCGATCTTCCCCGGCTTCGACCTGTCGGCCCTCACGCTCCACGAGAACACGGCCCTGCTCCCCAAGGTGAAGGTCACCCGGCCCACCGAGCCCCTGGGCAAGAACACGGCGGACGCCATCAACTGTGGGCTGTACTACTCGGCGATCGGGGCCTTGGAGGAGATCGTCCGGCGGTACGCCGAGAAGATCGGCACCTGGCCCCAGGTGATCCTGACAGGCTCCACAGGTGAGCTGATCCGCGAGGACTGTCCTTTTGTGGACAACTACGTGCCCAACCTGGTGGTCAAGGGGATCGTGCTGGCCTACATGAACGCCATCGGGGACCAGGACCCGGGCGCCTAGCGCATGGCAACCAGGGCGGCTGCGATGACCGGCAAGGGCACGGGCGCGATCGCCACCGTGCAGGTCCTGGGCGACCAGGCCGCCCAGATCCTGTCCCGCATCTTCAGGCCTGCAGGCCCCAGCCCTGGGGCCTGGACACCAGGCCAGATCGCCCTGGGCGAGGTCATGGACGGCCAGCAGGTCCTGGATCAGGTCGTGCTGGGGTGCGAGGGCCGCAACCTCTTCGCCCTGCACTGCCACGGCAACCCGCTCATCGTGGAGTCCGTGATGGCCCTGCTGGCCCGGAACGGGGCCCAGTTGGTGCAGCCAGAGGCCTTGTGGGCGGAGGTCCTCTGCTCCAGGGGGGCCACGACCCTGGAGGTGGAGGCACACCTTGCCCAGTCCAAGGCCAGGACCCTGCACGGGGTCCGGCTCATTGCGAATCAACTGCGGACCGGCCTGGTACCCATGGTCAGGAGTTGGCTGGAAAGGCCGGCGCAAGAGGTCCGAGACCAGGCCCGAGTGCTCCTGGCCGGGAGCACGCCCGCGAGATGGGTCGTGGAGGGCTGCACTGTGGCGATCGTGGGCCCACCCAACACGGGCAAGAGCACACTGCTCAATGCAATGGCCCGACAGGCCAAGGCCCTCGTGTCGGACGTGCAGGGAACGACCCGCGACCCGGTGCGGGCCCAGTACTGCACCGGCCCCCTGTATCTGGAACTGATCGACACCGCCGGGCTGACCCCGGACCCGGCCAGCGAGGTGGACCGGGCAGCCCAAGACCAGGCCTTCCTGGCACTGGAGGCAGCCGATCTGGTCTTGTTGGTCCTGGACGCCGGCCAACCCGCGGACCAGGTCTCCGCCCTGCCCCTGGACCTGCTGGCCAGGAGGCCCTTGCTGACCGTGATCAACAAGTCCGACCTGCCGATCCGCCTGACCTCCGAGGACCTGCCCCCTCCCTTGACCTCGCCCGTATGGATCAGCGCCCGATACTGGACGGATCTCGGGGCGCTCGATCAGGCCATACTCCAGTGCTCCGGTGTGGCGGGTCTGGGCCCGGACACCCCGGTCGTGTTCACGGCCAGACAACACTGCCTCGTGGAGGAGCTCGTGCATGGAGACCCGTGTCCGGACCCCCTCCCCATCGTCCGCCAGCTCTTGTACGGTCCCCTGACGCCCGAGGCCGCAGGGGCCCCGGCTTGACCGGTGCACAGGGGTGCCGTATAGTCGGACCCCAGACATGAAGATACCGCCGGTCAAAGGTACTCGAGACTTCTACCCGCCCCTCATGGCGGTGCGCAACTCCATTACCGAAGGCTGGAAGGCGGTCTCCCGCAGAAACGGGTTTCAGGAGTACGACGGCCCCATCCTCGAGCACCTCCAGATGTACACAGTCAAGAGCGGCCAGGAGATCGTGGAACAGCTCTTCTCGCTGCAGGATCGAGGAGGCCGCGACCTGGCCCTCCGCCCGGAGATGACCCCTACCCTGGCCCGCATGGTCAGCCAGCAGATCCACGCCCTGCCCAGGCCGATCAAGTGGTTCTCCGTGCCCCGCCTGTGCAGGGCGGAACGGCCCCAGAAGGGCAGGCTCCGCGAGTTCTTCCAGTGGAACATCGACATCCTCGGGGTGGAAGACGTGGTGGCGGATGCGGAGATCCTCTTCTGCTCGCTGGACTACCTCCAGGAGGCGGGGCTCACGGCCCGCGATGTGGTTGCGCGGATCTCCAGCCGCAAGATGCTGGCGGAAGTCCTCATGGCCTTGGGCGTGGCCGAGGACCGGCTGGACGCCCTGTACGTGGTCCTGGACAAGAAGAACAAGGTCCCCGCCGCGGCCTTTGACCAGATGTTGGCGGAACGGGTGCCGGAGGGGCCTGTGCAGGCCGCAGTGCAGCGGTTGATGGCCTCCCAGACCCTGGACGAGGTCGAGGCCATGGCCTCTTCCGACCGGGCCCGGCAGGCCGTGCAGGAGGTGCGGCAGTTGTTCGAGATCCTCTCGGCCATGGGCGTAGCGGACCTGTGCACGTTCGACATCGGGATCGTCAGGGGCCTGGCCTACTACACGGGCGTGGTCTTCGAGATCTTTGACCGGGCCAGTCAGCTCCGCGCAATCGGCGGAGGGGGCCGGTACGACAACCTCCTGGCCCAAGTCGGGGGCCCGCAACTGACCGCCACCGGCCTGGGCATGGGAGACTGCGTGCTGGGGATCCTGCTGGAGGAGAAGGGCCTGCTCAAGGACCGCGTGGCCGCCCCGGGCCTGGACGCCTTCGTGGCCTGTGCGGACCCCCAGTACCTCCGCCAGACCCTTGCGATCGTGGCCCAACTGCGGCGCAGGGGGGTCTGCGCGGGCTTCGCCTACAAGCCCGCGGGCCTGGGCAAGCAGCTCAAGGCCGCCTCGGACCAGAACGCCAGACGGTGCCTCATCGTCGGCGATGAGATCCGACAAGGCCTCCTGGCCGTGAAGGACCTGTCCACCGGCATCCAGGATCTGGTGCCTCTGGATCGCCTTCTCGCGGAGGGGATGCCCTAACCCGCATTTCTCACAAGCCTTCGGTTCTGAGCGGTCCTGTTGTCCGGCTGCTGCGTTCTCGGCCCCGTTTGTCCTCAGCGTACCGCAACGGGTACGCCTCCGGGCAACCGGGACCTGCGGCCTTGCTTCCGGCCAACGGGCCGCGCTCAGAACAGTCTGTCGCCGATGCGCGGCCCTCCGGTCGGGCCCAGTCGGGTCCACAGCCTCCATTCTGCCTCGGCCGTCCGAAGCCTCGTGAGAGATGCGGGCTACCTCTCCTGTTCCGGCGGCTTGCCTGTGAGGGCGGCGAGGATCTCGGTGCCCACCGGAGGACAGCCCGGCACAAACGGGCCTTTGCCCCTGTGCCTGGCCGTGCAGTTGCCGATGCAGAGCGTCCCTTCGGGAAGTTCGGTGTGGCCGCTCCCGATGGCGATGGACAGGGGACCCTCCGCAGGGAAGTAGTCGAAGAGCCGGTCGTGGTAGCGACTGAGGAACAGGAGCAGCGTGGACTGGCACGCGCTGCAGGAGTTGTTGTCCAACACCCGGACGTTGGGGAACTCGATCTGCAGGTTGCGGGGAGGCGGCGCAAACGGCACGGTCCACTGGGCCCAGTGGCCGGGCGTCACGCCCAGGCGATCCAGGTCGATCACGCCGTACCCCCGCTGGGCCCCGATCCGCAGGTGGGGGACCTCCTCCGCGCGCAACCCCATCAGCCTGCAGGCCACGGCATCCGCGGCAAAGGCATCCGGACTCACGACCACCGCGTCCACGGGCTTGGCCTGCCCCGCTCCCGGACCCAACCCCTCCATGCCCACGGTCCCGTCCACAATGGCCAAGTCCGGCCGCAGGATCGAGGACATGTCTGCGATCGCCACGTCCAGGGACTTCTGGTCGCTCCCCTCCATGGGAGGGAGCATGTGGAGCGCAACCTTGCTCCTGCGCCACAGACAGCCCTTCATGTTCTTGACCGCGAGGGTCACGCCCGTGTGCATGTGCGTCTTCATCACCGGGATCGAGACGATCAAGTCGTACTCGAGGACCTCCGGGCAGAGCGTCAGGGAGTGGAGCACCTGTCCAGCCGGAACGGGCCTCTCCACGGCCTCACGGCGGTCCATGTCGATGCAAGGGCAGCTGCGCCCCCGCGCGACCGCAGCCATGCCCGTGGCCTCTATGGCCTCCTCCAGGCGCACGCCTGCGATGGGGCTCTCGCCCAGGGCCACCTCCGCACCCGCCTCCCTGAACGCGTCGATCGCCGCGGCAACGACCTCCGGATGCGTCGTGACTCCGGATCCGGGCCTGGCCACTCGGCCCACATTGGGCTTCAAGAGCACGCGCAGGCCGCGAACGGCGGACAGGTCGATGGGGGCCAGGGCCTGCCGTGTGTTCGCGTACGGACCGGCCCCATGGGCGACGTGCACCGGCCGTTCTGTAGTCGAACAGAGGAACGGGTTGGGGGTCATCATACGGACACCATAGAGGTCCCTTGCCCCGTCTGTCAAGCGTCCCGGCCGCCTGCGACCGCGGCGTCAGATGTCCAGGTACTGGACCTCCAGGGCATGGTCGTGGATGAAGTCGCGTCGCTGCTCCACGTCGTCCCCCATCAGGATCGTGAAGAGTCGATCGGCCTCGCCGGCATCGTCCAGACGGACCCTGAGCAGGGTCCGCGTGGCTGGATTCATGGTGGTCTCCCAAAGCTGCTCGGCATTCATCTCGCCCAGCCCCTTGAACCGCTTGATCTCCACACCCCTGCCCCCGATCTGACGCAGGGCCGGGCAGAGATCGCCCAACGACGCCAGCTCGTGAACAGAGTCGCCTGTACGGATCTGGAACTTGGTGGGCAGGGACTCGCCGCTCACCGTGGTCTCCTCCTTGAGCAGGAAGTCCGCCAGGTCCAGCCGGAAGTCACGTCGCAGGATCTCATTGATCTGATTGATTCGTGCGACCTCATGCAACTCCTCGGCCTCCACGCCCAGGCTCGGGGACCCTCCTTCCTTGTCCGCCTGATCCCCTCCGGACTGCGACTCGCCCAGCTCATCGAGACGTCTCTCATAGGCTGCGGCGTCATGATAGACCTCTTCGGACCCGTCCACGCGGATCAGGTACGAGGGCAGGGGCCTCTTGGGGTCGTAGTGCTTCTCCACGAACTGACGGAAGGGGATACCCCGCCGGGCGAGGACCCCCGCGATCCGCTCGATGTCATCGAGAACCTTGACCAGGTTCTCCAACTCCTGGCCGGGGATCGGGCGGGTCCCGGCCTGACCGCTCGCGCCGGAGGCCCCTGGGTCCCGCACGTTCAGCGTGACTCCGTTCAGACCCCAGGCGGTCATCCGCTTCTTCATCTCGGTCTCGGTCAGCACGTACTCGGAGGTCTTGTGCCCTTTGACACGGACCTCGTACAGCGGGGGCTGGGCCACGTAGATCAGCCGGTTCTCGATCAACTGGGGCATTTGTCGGAAGAAGAAGGTCAGGAGCAAGGTCCGAATGTGGGCCCCGTCCACGTCCGCATCGGTCATCAGGATGATCTTGCCGTACCGGCACTTCTCCAGGTCGAACTCGTCGGTCCCGATCCCCGTGCCCAGTGCGCTGATCATGGTCCGGATCTCTTCGTGCGCGAGCATCTTCTCCAGACGGGCCTTCTCCACGTTCAGGATCTTGCCCCTGAGGGGCAGGATCGCCTGGATGGTGCGGTCCCTTCCGGCCTTGGCTGACCCGCCCGCAGAATCCCCCTCGACAATGAACATCTCGGTGCTGCCCTTCTCCCGGCTTGCGCAGTCCCAGAGCTTGCCGGGCAGGTTGGCCCCGCTCAGCGCGCCCTTTCGTCGGGTCAGCTCCCTGGCCTTGCGCGCGGCCTCGCGCGCGGCCGCAGCCTGGATGGCCTTGTTCAGAATCCGCTTGGACTCAGCCGGATGCTCCTCCAGATAGTGGCCCAACTGCTCATTGACCACGGTCTCCACAAAGCTCCCGACCTCGGGATTGCTCAGACGGACCTTGGTCTGCGCCTCAAAGTGCGGGTCCGGCAGGCGGACCGCCACAACCGCGCACAGGCCCTCGCGGAAGTCCTCGCCCGACGCTGTCTGGCCTTCCTTGAGGAGGCTGTTGGCCTTGGCGTACGCGTTCATGGTCCGCGTGAGCGCGGTTCGAAAACCGGACAGGTGCGTGCCGCCGTCGATGTTCAGGATGTTGTTCGCGAAGACCATCACGTTTTCCGTGTAGCCGTCGTTGTACTGCATGGCCACGTCGCACTGGATCCTGGACTCCTCGTCCGCCTTGGACAGGAAGATCACGTCCTCGTGCAGACAGGTCTTGCCTTCGTTGAGGTGCCGCACAAAGGCCTTGAGTCCGTCGTCGAACCGAAAGACCTCCTTCTTCTTGACCCGGTCATCTTGAAACGAGATCTGAAGGCCGGGGTTGAGATAGGCCAGCTCGCGGATCCGCTTGGCCAGGGTGTCGTACTGGAACTCCAGGTCGCCGAAGAGCTCTTCATCGGCCTTGAAGGTCACCTTGGTCCCCCGCTTGGTCGTGGTGCCGATCTCGCGCACCCGCTCCGTGGGCTTGCCCCGTGCGCACGCGAAGTGGTGGTGCTTGCCGTCGCGGTAGACCTCCACCTCCAGCCATTCGCTCAGGGCGTTGACCACGCTCACCCCCACGCCGTGCAGACCGCCCGACACCTTGTAGCTATCCTGGTCGAACTTGCCCCCTGCATGCAGAGTACACAGCACGACCTCCAGGGCCGAGACCTTCGCGTCCTTGTGGATGTCCACCGGGATGCCCCGACCGTTGTCCTCGACCGTGCAACTCCCGTCGGCCTGGATCCGGACCCCGATCGTGTCGCAGACTCCCGCCATGGCCTCGTCGATTGCGTTGTCCAGAACCTCGTACACGAGGTGGTGCAGTCCGTTGATCCCCCGGTCGCCGATGTACATGTCCGGGCGCTTGCGGACCGCGTCCAGTCCTCCGAGAATCTTGATGCTCCCTGCGTCGTACTTCTTCTCAGACTCCATCGTATCTCCAACGGATAGGTCAAGGCTGGGGACGCCCGGGCCCGGCCCGGCCCACGCTCACCTGGATCGTCTGGATCGTCATGCCCGGGCACAGGGCTCGCATCGACTCCACCAGCTCCCGGCCGCACAGACGCAGTTCATAGGCATAGGCGGAGGAGTCCACTTGGACCCGCAGACGACCTGCTTGCACCCCGCACACCCGGCTGTGCGCAGCCAGGCCCGCCGGGGCCACCTGAAACCACGCGTCCTGCACCCGGGTCGTCCGGTCCGCATTCCGGCGCAGAGGGCGCATCACCTCGCTGAGCACGTCTCCCAGGCGGCGGCTCCGGTCCACTGGGGTGCGCTGCGCCCTTCGGGCCGCCTCCACAGCCTTCACAAACCCCGCCGTTTCGTCTTGCACGTCTTGCTCTTCCTTGACCGGGAACATCCCGATCCTAGCCCAGGTTGATCGGCATGAGCACGTACAAGAAGTCAGGCTCACCCTTGATCACACCCGGCCGGTCCGGCTGCCCGAGTTGAAGCTCAAACTCCGGGGTTTGCAGAACGCGCAGGGCGTCGCTCAGGAACTGGGGATTGAACCCGATCGCAATGGGAGCCCCTGTGTAGGCCACCGGCATCTGGATCTCCGCCGCACCCGTCTCCGGGGCCCTCGCGGAGAAGACCATGCCCTCGGGACGGATCGTGACCTTGATGCCCTTGGAGTCCTCACTGACGAGCAGGGAGGCCCGGCGCACCGCACTCAAGACCACCTCCGTATTCAACGTCAGCTTGGTCTCGTAGTCCCCTGGGATGATGTCCTCATACTTGGGGAAGCTCCCCTCCACCAAGTTGGAACTGATCACGACATGGGAGCAGCGAAGGATGAGTTGATTGCCCGCCAGGCGAGCACAAACCACCTCGTCCTCATCCCCCGAGCCGATCCGCTCCAAGAGACCCATCGTCTTCGCAGGGACAATGAGCCTCTGCTTGGCAACCTCGGGCTTCGCCTGGGACACGAGCGAGACCCGGCTGCGGGCCAGGCGCCGCCCGTCCGTGGCCACCAAGGACATCTTCTTGCCCTTGACTTCCCAGAGAACGCCATTGATCGCATACCGGCTGCTCTCTTTGGCCGTGGCGAAGACCACTTGCCTGGTCGCGGTCTGAAGCTCGTCCAGGGGGATCTCCAGATCCGCCTCGCCCTCATACCCGGGAATCGCAGGGTAGACCTCGGCCTTCTGCGTGAAGATCGTGAAACGGCTGTCCTGGCCCGTGATCTCGCACACCTCATCGGAGCAATCCAAGACGAGCACCTCGTCGCCACTCTCCCGGACAATCCGGGCCAGCCGATCCGCATCCAGGACCGCATCCCCCTCTCGCTCCACAGTAGCGCCGGAGACCAAGATCGTCAACCCAACCTCCAGGTCCGTAGCAGACACATGCACCTCCTGGCCTGACGCAAAGAGGCGAAGGCAACGGAGGATGGGTTTGGGTGTACGCGATGGCACGACCGCGGTGATCATGCTCAGGGCATCGGCCAAAGCAGCTCTGTTGAACTGGACCTTCATAAACACGACCCCCAATACTCAAGGCGCGGCCTGGATACCAACCTCAGAGGCAGTAGTGTATACAAGGGCATTGTGTTTTTCTAGCCAATTCCCCGGTGTGCGCATGCACTAGGACCCGGGCTGTCAGGCCGGCCGAGACCAGCACTAACATCCCAATCAGAATAGGAATACAGAGATGATGATCTTAGTATTGTTCATATAGGAGTGCAATGTTGTTATAATCCGGATGCCAGCACACATAAAGTAAACTACACCAGACCCTTAGGAGATACTTGCGACAAGATGCCCTTGTGGATAACCTGTTAATCGGAGGTCTTGATTGTTGTTTGAACCCCTCTACTCAAGCCCGCTTCGTGTACCTTGGTGCCTCAGACCTTGATCATTAGGACTAGGTCCTGTGGATTCCAATAACCAGGGCCTTGACAGGTTGTTCATATCCATACAATATACATATAAACAAAACATATGAGTCTACACAGAGAACTCCATCTTGCTCGTCCCTTCACGCTTTGCGCGCACGAGGCTGTCCTGAACATCTACTACACAGGATCGTGCCTCAAGAAGCGGGTGGATCAGATCCTGGCTACCGTGGGGCTCACAGACGTACAGTTCAATCTCATGATGTTGCTCAAGTACCAGACCGCGGAGGATGGGGGTCTCGGGCAGAGTGAGTTGAGCGCCATGATGCTCGTGAACCGGGCGAATATCACGGCCCTGGTGGACCGGATGGAGCGTGCAGGCCTCGTGGTGCGAAGGTCCAGTGACTTGGATCGGCGGCGGAACGTGGTGAGGCTGACCGCCCATGGGGATGCGCTTCTGGATCAGATCGAGCCCTTGTACGCCGGTGAGGTCAACCGGGTCATGTCTGTGCTCAGCGAGTCGGGGCAGAGACAGCTCATTTCCACACTCGAGTGTATCCGGGGCAACATTCGGCCGGGGAGGCCCGGGCCCGGTGCAGCCAAGTAGTGGGTTTGTTCGGAGACAGGCATGGACAGGTCTGCTGCAAAGAAGTCGATTCAGCCCGAGGCCGGAAGCCCGTGGTACGTGGGGATCGATGTGGGGAGCAGTTGTGTTCACTATGCGATCCTCGACGCAGAACAGAACATCGTGTACGCCGCCGCCCCACTCATGCATTTTGCCAACCCGATCGGGGCCGTGGTGGAGGCCTGGGCGGACATCCAGGCGCACGACACCCAGGCGAGGATAGCGGGCGTGGCCTTCACCGGAAGCGGGGCCAGGGGCTTTGCCAGGGCCATGCACGGTGTGGTCTACGTCTATGACAGCGTGGCCATTCCCAGGGGCGCAGCCCTGATCCAGCCGGGCGTGCGCCACGTGTTCCATATCGGTGCAAAGGACGCCTACTTCTTCGAGCTCAAGGGCATCCAAGGCCGGCAAGTCATCCAGGAATGGCGGACCGGGACCAAATGCGGCGGGGGCTCGGGCACCTTGATTGAGAAGCAGTGCCGACGGCTGTTCGACGCAGAGGTGGGGGTGGCCGATCTGGAGGACACGGCCGATGCGCAGAACAGGGAACAGGCGGACGCGATCCGTGCCCGCAATCGTGCCCGTCTTCAGGTCCGGCTGGAGCAGATGCTGGCCAGGGCCCAGGCCGAGGCCTCCCGATCGACCGATCCTAGTGAGTTCCTTGCGCGGTGCGGCGTGGTCATCCAATCCGACCTCATCCACAAACAAAACGAAGGAGCCGTGCGCCCGGACAACCTGGCGGGGCTGTTCCGAACCGTTGCGAGGAATTACCGGATCGATGTGATCGGATCGCGGACCTTCTCGGGTGCGGCCCACGGGGCCGCCGCAGTGGCGACCGGGGGAGTGATGGCCAGCGATCCCATCCAGGAGCATCTGGCCGCGCTGCTGGGCATACCCATCCTGCGCCCCGAGCACTTCGGGAATGTGGCTGCGCTGGGCGCGGCGATGAAGGCCAGAGAAGAGGGGAGCCGATCCGTCTTCGACCCGGCCCAACTGGAGCAGGCCGCTCTGGAGAGCCGCAGCCAAAGGGCGTTCGCGCCGGCCCTGTCGGAGTCTCTGGCGGGTGTCCACGATCAGACTCAGCCCCTCACAGAGGAAATCCCGGAGGGGACCGAGGTGGTCCTGGGAATCGACGGGGGCAGCACCACCACCAAGGGGGCCCTTGTGGAGCTCAAAACCGGGCGGTTGTTGGACAAGCTCTACATCAAGACCCACGGCAACCCCGAGGAGTCGCTCAAGCAGGTCATCCGGTATCTGTCCCGGCACAGGGACCGGGTGGTGGTGCGGGGGGTCGGGGCGACCGGGTCTGCCAGGCGGCTGTACGAGAGGATCCTCGTGAGCCGCAAGAAGGCCGAGGCCCTGGCCCGCGAGGGGATCGAGAGGGCAGACCGGATCACCGACGAGATCACCTGTCACGCCATGGGGGTCAAGCACTGCAACCCCGCCACGGACACGATCTTCGAGATCGGCGGCCAGGACATGAAGTTCACCCGGTTTGCAGAGGATGGGACCGTCAAAGAAGCGAAGATGAATTACAGTTGCCAGGCGGGCTCCGGTCAGACGCTGGAGAACATGGCGGAGATCCTCAACCTCAATGTGGAGACGACCCTTCAGGAGGCGGCCCTCCGCGCCCCCCGCGTGCCGATCATCGACTCGACCTGCGGGGTGTTCATGGAGATGGACGAGAACCGGCTCATTGCGGAGGGGTTCACCCGGGACGAGATCGCCGCGGCCATCGTGCGGGGGACGGCCGCGAGTTACTACTACAAGTTCGTAGGGGGCGCCCAGCACGTGGGCCAGGTGTGCTCGGCACAGGGGGGACCTCCCCTGGGCAGGGCCTTCCTGGCGGCCCTGGCCCAGGTGACGGAAAGGCCGATCCAGGCGTATCCCCACCGGGAGATGTTCGGCGCCTGGGGCCAGGCCCTGGATGTGCTCCAGACGATCCAGCGGCTGGACCGTGAGGGGACCCGGCAGGGCACCGCCTTTCGCGGGTGGGATCTCGTGGACCGCGCATTCGAGAAGCGCAAGGTCGCGTGCCGGCGGCTGTTCCCGGATCAGACGTGCGGTACGCGGGACTGCCAGTTGGAGGTGTTCTCGATCGAGGACGACCAAATCATCACAGGGGGCTTCTGTCCGCGGGGCAACAGCGAGGGCGCCAAGAAGCCCAAGGTCAACTACGTGGACCGGTTTCACAGGATCCTGGAGAAGCACTTCCGGCAGCAAGGAGTCCTCCTGGAGGATCTGAGCGAACCCTGGGTTGCCCAACACGCCGGGGCCAAGACGATCGGCGTCAAGCGGAGCACGGCCACCCTGAGCGAGAAGGGGATCTGGGCCGCCGCGCTGCTCCGCCGGTTGGGGTTCGTGCCCGTGCTCTCGTCCCGAAGCGACGCCGAGATCGCCAAGATCGGAGTGGACAACTCCCGCACCGAGTTCTGCATCGCCCGCAAGCTGGCCACGGGCCATGCGGCCGTGCTCAAGGGGCACCCCCTGGTGCAGTACCTGTTCAACCCCAGCTTCATTGAGCACCGCAAGCCCGAACGACCGGACTTGAAGTACTGCATCTACACCGAGTCCGAGGGGTACGTGCTCAATGACGTGCTTTCCCTGGACAAGAACAGGCAGTTGAATCCCATCCTCCACTTCGGAGACCTGCCCCTGTTGGTCGAGCAGATCGGCGTTGAGTTCAAGCGGGTCGGCCTCGAGGTCCCCGCGTCGGGGATCCGGGAGGCCATTGCCCTCGCGGACGAGGCCGAGCGGGCGTTTCTCCAGGAGCTGTACGCGGAGGGAGACCGTTTCCTGGAACGCGTGGAGAAGGACAACGCAGCCGCCTACGTGGGTCTGGGTCGGGACTACGTGCTGCTCGATCCAGAGGCGAGCTCGCACTCCGGAGAGATGTTCTCCCAGGTCCGGGGTCTGGACTACATCCCTCAGATCTTCCTGGAGCACAGGTTCCTCGACCTCTCCCTGAAGGATCTGGTGGAGAACGAGTTCTGGGTGGAAAGCGTGAAGATCCTCAAGGCGGGTCTGTTCGTGGCGGGCCACCCGAACCTGTTCGGGATCCGGATGATGAACTTCGCGTGCGGTCCCGACAGCCTCAAGATCTACCAGGAACGTCGGATCCAGGAGGCGGCCAACAAGCCTCTCCTGGTCCTGCTGACCGACGCGCAGACGAACAACGCCCCATTCGTAACCCGGACCGAGGCCCATGAGCGGGTGATTGGCCAAGTCCGGCCCCGGCCGCTCCGGATGCAGGACCTCCGCAGGCGGGTCGAAGAGCACCGGGACGGGCGGATCTGGCTGGTCCCCTACATGGGAGACGCCAGCCACATCGGCGCGGCGGCGCTGCACCACTTCGGGCTCGAGGGCGAGGTCCTGCCCACCAACACCGCGCGGGGGTATGAGTTGGCCCGGAAGCACATCTGGACCGAGGTCTGCCATCCGCTCAAGGGCGTGGTGGGCGATGCCCTGGGGTTCCTCTGGGACCAGGTCGACCGCCGGGGCATGGACTTTGTGCGGAATCGGTACTTGGTCATGCTCCCCACGACCAGCGGCCCGTGCCGGTTCGGAAAGTACACCGAGATCGTGCGCCAGGTCCTGGACGAGGAGGGCTTGCAGGAGGTGCCTGTGGTCGGACCCTCGTCCGAGACGGACTACGTCGATGTGCCGTTCCCGGAGGGGACCGGCTTCATGGACAAGATGCGGTTTCAGAGGGTTCTGTACAGGGGCATCCAGGCCGTGGATCTCCTGGAGGACACCTGCCTGCGGTTCAGGCCGTACGCCCTGGACCAGGAGGCGATCGACCGGCTCAGACAGGCCCGCCTGGAGGAGCTGCTGCGGGTGGTCGAGCGAGGGGCGCGCAGGACGGACCTGGTCCGATGGGGCCGTCAGACCGTAGAGGCGTTCAAGGCCCAGCCCTCGCGCGACGGCGAACGGTTTCCCCTGGTCCTGTACATCGGGGAGATCTACATGCGCCAGCACGATCCGTACACAGGGCATGTCCTCCGCAGGCTGGAAGCGCAGGGCCTGGAGCTGGTCCGGGACCCGGTCACGGACTGGCTGGAGTACATCAACCAGACGGTGACCCACAATGCCCGCAGGGACCTACGTCTGGGCTGGAAGTACGGCGACTGGGGGCGGGTCGCGCGCAAGGCCGGCGGGCTGAGCACCTCCGTGGTCAAGGGCTGGTACATGTCCCGCGTGGGCCAGAGGATCCGGGAGCCGTTTCACGAGGTCCTCGAGGGCCGGCACGTCCTGCCCGGGCCGATGGAGATGCTCCGGACCCTGGAGGACCGGCATGAGTGTCACCGGAGCATCGAGGGCGAGTCCCCGTTGAGCACGGGGATTGCCTACCACGTCTTGCACGGGCTGACCAAGCCCGGTGCGGACTGCCGGGTTGCGGGGATCTTCCACGTGGGCCCCTTCACGTGCATGCAGGAAAGCGTGGCCACGGCCAAGATCGAGGCCATGGTCAAGGAGGTGCGGAGGCAGCATCCGGATCTGGTCCTGCCGATCATCCACGCCTTCTTCGGGGACTCGCCGAATCCGAATCTGGACTGCGAGATTGCGGTCTTTGCGGAACAGTGCTACCAGAAGCGGGACCTGGTGCAGAGCCCCGCTTGAGGGCGCGGGCCTGGGACGGTCCGGGGATCCTTCCCGGTTCCCGGAGACGCCTGTCCGGGGTCTACTTGACCTCCAGCACGGAGTCGTACTCCCCGTACGGGTTGATCTCTGTCTTCTCGTTGTACGGGTCCTGCTGCCAGCGCCCGTCCACCACGTAGCGGTACCGATAGTGCCCCTCGGCCAGGGGGATCTTGGCCTGCCAGACGCCCGTATTTCCGACTCTCTCCATCGGGTTAAGCTGGGGCTGCCAGTTGTTGAAGTCCGCGGCGATCTGCACGCTCTTGGCCCGCGGATACAGGGTCACGAACAGGGCCGCGCCCTGGGCCTGGCTGACGCCGTAATAGGAGGCCAGCCGGGCCTCCGTCTCGGCGGGCTTGGGCTCCTGCGAGGGCGGGGGTGGTGCAATGGTGCGGATCTCAGGTCGGGCCGTGGCCCCGGCCTCGGACGCGGGTTTCGCCGGGACGGTCGCATCCTTCTCCTGGGTCGCGGCCAGGAGTTCGCTGGCCGTGGTGCTGATGGACTCGAGCTGCTCGGCCAGGGAGTTGATGATCTGCCGGCTCTCCTGGACCGGCTCGGCCCCAAGGATCTCCTCGGCCAGGCGGCGGAAGTCCTGCTGGCCCTTGCTGGCCGGATCGTATTCGTTGATCGGCTGGCCGAAACTGGCCGCTTCCTTGATCTTGGTGTTGAAATTGACCACGGTCTTGAGCATATGGTCCGGAAACTGCGTGCGGAGCTCCCCGAGGACCTCGCGGGCCATCTTCGTGCGGATGTCGTACATGCTGGCCAGGACCATGACGCGGATCTGCTGCTTGCACCGCTGACACAGGAGACGGAGCGTCTCGAGCTGCTTGCTCAGACCGTGGAGGGCGAAGTAGCCGGTCTCGGCGGGAACGATCACGTCCGTGGCGGCGCGCAGGGCGTTGAAGGTCAGCAGGCCCACGGCCGGGGGACAGTCGATCACCACGAACTGGTACACGTCGGACACGCGGTCCAGGACCCGGCGCAGGCACATCTCCCGTTCATCCACCCCGGCCATCTGCTGCTCAAAGGCCGACAGATCCAGGCTGGCGGGGGCCAGGTCGAGCCGATCGTTGATCTGCCACAGGATCTCCGAGAGGGGGAGGGTCTCGTTTCGAGTCTGGTTGATCAGGCAATCGTAGATGCTCTGCTCGATCTGTTCCTCGGGCACAGCCAGGCCCACCGCGCAGTGCGATTGGGGGTCCATGTCCACGAGCAGAACCTTCTGGCCGAGCTTGGCCAGGGCACTGGCCAGGTTGATGGATACCGTTGTCTTGCCGCACCCGCCCTTCTGGTTGACCACTGCTACGGTTCTCATTCCCTTGATCTCCAGACAATGGTTCAGCGTCGCACGGCCCTCCCAGCGGGCGATCCCCCGGGTCCGGCAGGGCGAGGCGTGCCCTTTCTTAATACTGCCAAACGACAGACCTATCATAACACACCTCCGGGCCATGACAAGCAACTTTGTGCCTTTATGGGACGGGTGCCTGGAAACCGCGTAACAACACCAAAAACCCCTCCTGTACAGGCCCTCCTATGCTGAGAAAGAGGGCGTGCGGGGCCCTGGGAGAGAGGGCATGCAGGACTTGGAGACGCAATGGGCCCCAGCCCGCGGGGTCGAATTCGTACACACGGGGGTTGCCACGGGCCTGCGGTTCGCTTAGACTCCCGCATCTGGCTGGTCCAGTTTGGACGAGGACTCGGATGGCGCGAAACGGACTTCAACCTGTGCTTGAAGGTCTGCCCGCGGAGGTGGGGCCGCTGCTGGAGGGCTTCTGCAAGCGGCTGCAGGCCCTGCTCAAGGACGACCTGCAGAGTCTCACGGTGGTGGGCAGCTGTGTGAGCGGGGACTTCCTTCCCGGCGTCAGCGACGTCAACACCCTGGTCCTGCTCTCCGAGCTCCACCAAGGCTCCCTGGCGGGATTGGCCGGGCTGGTGAAGGCCTTCAGGAGGCACCGGGTCTGTGCACCGTGGGTCATGACAGAGGCATGCCTGGAGCGATCGCGCAGGGTGTTCGGCGTCGAGTGGCTGGACTTTCAGGCACAGCACCTGACCCTGGTGGGCATGGACCCCTTGGTGGGCCTGACCTTTGAGAAGGCGGACGTGCGGCTGCAGTGCGAGCGGGAGCTGCAGGCCACGTTGGTGAGGCTGCGTGAAGGCCTGATCGCCGCGGGCCTCGACAGGGCTGCTGTCCGAGGACTGCTCATCCGCGCGGCCAAGTCCCTGTTGCCTGTGCTGAGGGCCATGCTCTGGCAGGTGGACCTGGAGCGCCCCCCCGGCAGGGGACCGACCTGCGGCCAGGCGTGGGAGGCCTTTGGCGTCCAGATGCAGGGCGTTCTGTCTGTGTTGAAGTGGCATGAGCAGGGTTGCAGGGTGTCGGCGAGGGACCTGGAGGTGGCCTTTGACTCGGTATACGCGGCGGTGGATCAACTGGCCTACCTCGTGGACGAGCTGGAGGTCTGAACATGGGTCGGGGGGTCTTTGCGCGGAGCCGTTGGGCGGCCTGGTTGGGCCGAGTGCGAGGACCATCCGGGGCCGGTGTCTGCACCCTCCCATCGGAATCGGGTTTTGGGGCCGGGTTTGGGGCCTTTGCGGCCGGCCTGGGGGTCTCGGTCTCGCGAGCACAGGTCGGAGGGCACGCGCCGGGTCCGGAAGGCCCGGACGCAACGGAGGTCACGCTGTCCGGTACCCAGCCTTCGCCAGCATCCTGCCCAGGCACTCCAAAGGCAGCCCGACCACGTTGGTGAGACTCCCGGCCAGGCGGTCCACCAGGGCGTCCCCCCCTTCCTGGATCGCATAGGCCCCGGCCTTGTCCCGCCACGTGCCGCCTCGGATGTGCAGGCCGATCTGTTCCTCCGTCATGGGGCGTGGATACACGATGGTGGTGTCGCTGTCCACGAACTCGAGCCCGGCGGTCCGGCACACCAGGGCAAGGCCTGTGACCACCCGGTGGGGCCCGGAGAAGAGGCGTCGCACGATCTGCTCCGCGTCGGCCGCGTCGGCCGGCTTGCCGAGGATCCGTCCGTCCGACTCCACCACGGTGTCTGCCCCGAGTACCCAGTGTCGCACCAGACCCGCGGCCACATCGCGGGCCTTGGCCAGGGCCAACTGCGTGGCGTAGGTCGCGGCGTCCACACCCTCCGAGGGGAAGGCGGATTCGTCCACGGAGGAAGGGACCACCCGGAAGCGGTACCCGGCCTGGGCCATGAGTTCCCTTCTCCGGGGCGACGCGGAGGCCAGGATCAGGGGCTGCTCATCGGCGGACCAGTTGGGCGCAGAAGGCAAGGTACTGTCGTTCGATCCCGTCCAGGTCATCGGTCACATAGTACTCGAAGAGCTGTCGCCCAACAACGCGGTTCCAGCGCACGGTCTTGGGCACATTGCGGTCCGTGGCCACGGTCAGGGCGTGGGGATCCAACGGCCAGCGCCCCTTGAGCCCGTCGTTCAGGAGCCTTCGGAAACCGTCCCTATGCCTGCCCCCGTCGGCCTCCCTGAGGAAGCGGATCAGGGCGTACGCCTGGCCGTACAGGGTCTGGACCCGCTCCGATGGGTCGGTGGCCATGACCTCTCCGGGACTGGTGGTCAGGAGGGGGTCGAGGGGGATCAGGTCCCCCCTCACCATGGTCCTGCTGAGGGGTTCGATCCGATAGGCGTTGACCGCGGGCTCGAAGCGAATCCTGCCGTCCTCGCGGACGAAGGCCTCGAACATCATGGCCATGCCCTCATCCAGCCAACTGGGCAGGCGGAATGCGAAGTGCCGGTTCACGAACTGGTGCCAGCCTTCGTGCGCCAAGGCGGCCAGGGTCCGCTGCAGGCCGATGTCGTAGGCGACGCAACTGCCGTTGAAGCAATAGGCCCCTTCCTGGATCCTGAGGAAGAGTGCGGCGTGGGGCCCCGTGATTGCGCGGGTGAAGGCCTCCCATTGGGATCGGTCTGCGAACAGATACACACCGGAGTGGGTGCGGGGCCGGATCGGATCAGACAACTGGGCGTTGTACGCACAGTGGGCGGATTCCATCAGGTCAGGGACCTGGGCCAGGAGTCGCGGATCCAGGACGGTCGTGTAGATGAGATAGTGCTCGGTCTGCAGCCGGAGTCCGGGTCCAAAAGGGCTCGCCCACATGAGGACCCGTGTCCGCGCAGACGCAGCCGGATCAGGGATCCGGCTGCGTGCGGGGCCACCCTCCTCCCAGGGGACCGGCCCGAGACAGGCGCAGGCCAGTCCGACCATCATCACCACGCTCCTCATGACTGGAGATGTCGTGTCTTGGGAGGGGGTGGGTTGAGCCCAATTGCGCGGCCCTCGGAAAGACTTCAAATCTCGGGCCGAACCGGACGCGGGCCGCAGGATTATCTGCTCCAGGCGCGGCGGGCTCACCGTGTGCCCGCACGAGTACCGATAAGCGGGTCCGGTCGGGCAGACCCCCACACGGCCTCCTGCCCGTGGGCGCCCGGCCCGTTTGCCCTGTGCATGGGGGTTCGACTATAATGTCCGCGCCCGGGCCCGGATCCAGTGGAGCATCGGACCACGAGACGATGAATACAAGACCCCAGTTCACGAGCACAGGCACCGGACTCCTGGTCCGGGCGCCCGCGAAGATCAACCTGAGTCTGCTGATTGCGGGCAAGCGACCGGACGGCTACCACGAGGTCGAGACCCTCATGGCCAAGGTCGACGTGTACGACGAGATCCGGATCGAGCCGGGTGTCCTTCCGGGCGTGGACCTTCGGTGTGAGGGCCCCCAGTGGGCCCCGGACGGGCCGGACAACCTCGTATTTCGCGCGGCCAGACTGCTCCTGGACGCCAGCGGCGTCCAGGCGGATATCCGCATCACCTTGACCAAGAACGTGCCTGCCGGATCGGGCCTGGGTTCGGCCAGCAGCGATGCAGCCGCAACGCTCTTGGGGGTCGCCCGATTCCTGCACCTGGATGTCCCAGGGGACCAGTTGATGGATCTGGCCGGCCGGCTGGGCAGTGACACGGCCTTCTTCCTGAACGGTCCGCTGGCCCTGTGCACGGGTCGGGGGGAGCGGGTCCTGCCCGTAGTCCCGTCCTATGACTTCCTGGCCCTGCTGGTCCTGCCCGGGATCCACGTGTCCACGGCCAGGGTCTACGCCCAGTACGAGCACGACCCGGATCTGTACCGCACCGCGCATGACCGGATCGCGGCCCTCTTGTCCCAGGACAGGCTGGACCGGATTGCCCGCCTGGGGATGAACATGCTGGCCCCGACGTGCTTCCGTCTGGAGTGCGATCTGGCCCGGTTGAAGCACGGAATGGAGGCCCTGGGTGTGGGTCCGATGTGCCTGACGGGCAGTGGCTCGGCCCTGTACAAGATCCTGGGCAGGGGGGACGAGGCTCAGGCCAGGGAGGCCCAGGAAAAGCTCATGGCGCACGTCCATTGCCCAGTGTGGATCGTGGGGAACAACCGTTGGTAGGAGGAGGGTACCCTGTCTGAGGAGGCGGCCAACACGGTCCCAGGCTCAGGCCGTGAGGTCCTCCATGACCCTGTCCAGCGTGGCATCCAGGCGGTCCTCCAGGTCGTACGTGCCTGCGTCCAGGCGGCGTCGCACACTCAGGACCTTGCCCCGTCGGACCTCCGGCAGCTCGCCGATCTTGCGCAGGACCTGTCCGATGGGCGTGGTGTGGATGTTCTCCAGGATGGCCTCCATGAGGACATCATCCGTCAGGCTAGGAAGCCCCGAGGCCTGGCTCCATCCTGCGTCCCCGGCCTCCTGATGATCTTCGGACCGAATATTGGACATCTGAACTACCTTCGTCATGCGAGCCTCTTGCCTGAGATCCTTGGTCCTGCAACCGGCTCCGGACTCCACAACAGTTTGTGGGTCTCAAGAATCCATTCTCAGACCCGGGATCAACATTGATATCGACAGGGCCGACGAGATAACTTTAGACGAACTGCCCTATTGGAAACAGTGGTATGCATGTGCCAACTGGCCTTGATTCAGGCCCAAACCGTGTTATCAGTATCAAAAAAATGGACCCGCCGTGTCTCCAGCCCATCTTGTGGTTTTCAGCCGGGTGGAGGAGGCCTTGCGTACGCCCCTATTCTATACCATATGTTGTTGTATGGGGATCTGTTCGAGGTGAGGTCCCGGGGGCAGGGTGGTCCAGCAAGGGGGTGGGCGACAGCCCATTCCATGTCGCCGGTGTCCTGCCCGGACGCCCTGCTTGACTGGTAGTATGGAGGCGTGGTATAACGCTCCTTCGCAGAGCCGGTCCCTCTTGTGAAGGTCTCGGAGAGGTGTCAGAGCGGCTTATCGAGCAGCCTTGGAAAGGCTGTGTAGGGTTTACCCTACCGTGGGTTCGAATCCCACCCTCTCCGGTCTTGCCTGCCGGGCCTGCGCCCACCCCCGCGTGGTCCAGGCCCCTGTGACCGGGCGCATGCCCGGACCCGTCCGATGTGCAGGCTAGGCCTTGGCCGGGGTGTGGGCCTTGGGCTTGCGACCCAGCAGGGTGTCTGCCTGATCGGCTGTGGCAGGGGGCCACTGGCCCGAGGCCTGAAGCTCCTTGAGGTGGTCGAGCTGCTTGATGCTCACGATGGTCCTGCACCGTGGGAACCGGCCGCACCCCATGAAGGGGCCCTTCTTGCCCTGTCGGATGACGAGTTCCCCCTGGCGGCACCTGTGGCACTTGATCCCGGTCGGCTCCGCAGGGGGTTTGGGCGGCAGGACGTTGCCCTGCTTGTCCAGCCTGAGCGTGGTCTTGCACTGGGGGTAGTCCGAGCAGCCCAGGAACTCGCCGAATCGGCCCCGCTTGAGGACCATGGGGTGCTGGCAGACCGGACAGAGGTGCTCGGTGACCACATTGTCCTGGATCATCTTGCCCGCCTTGTCGCAGGGGCTGGCGAACTTGCACTCCGGATATCCCGAGCAGCTCAGGAACCGGCCGTTCTTGCCCAGGCGGTAGACCATGGGCTTGCCGCACTGGGTGCAGGTGTACTCGCTCGGTGTGACCTCGGCCTTGGCGTGCTTCATCTGCTGCTGGGCCGTCTCCAGGCTCTCCTTGAAGGGGCCATAGAACTCCTCCAGCACGCCCGCCCAATCCAAATGCTGTTCCTCGATCTGATCGAGCCGCCCCTCCATGAACCGCGTGAACGCGATGTCCATGATCGTGGGGAAGTACTCGTTGAGCTTGTCCGTGACCACCTCACCCAGGTCCGTGGTATGGAACTTCTTGTCCAACTGCTCGACGTAGCGGCGGTCCTGGATTGTGCTGATGATGGCGGCGTAGGTGCTGGGTCTGCCGATGCCTTCCTTCTCCAGGGCCTTGATCAGGGAGGCCTCGGTGTACCGGGCCGGGGGCTTGGTGAAGTGCTGCTCGGTGCGGAGGTCCACCACCCCGAGCCGCTGTCCGGCCTGGAGGGACGGAAGGGGCTGTTCGTTGGAGACCACGGGCCATACCCGGGTGTATCCGTCGAAGACCTGGACGCGGCCCGTGGCCTTGTAGACGCAGGTCCCGAGGGTCGTGCGGGCGTGGATGTCCACGGTCGTGACGTTCCACCTCGCGGGCAGCATCTGCGAGGCTACGAAGCGTCGCCAGATCAGCTCGTAGAGCCTGGCCTGATCGTCGTTCAGGAAGGACCGGAGGTCCGCGGGCGTCATGTCCACGTCCGTAGGATGGATGGCCTCATGGGCCTCCTGTGCGTTCTTGTTGGAGGAGACGAAGGACCGGGCCTCCTTGGGCAGGTACCGGTCGCCGAAGTGGGACTGGATGTGCTGTCGGACCTCGCGGAGCGCCTCGGCCGAGATCTGCGTGCTGTCCGTACGCATGTAGGTGATCAGGCCGAGCGATCCCATGGACCCCACGTCGATCCCCTCGTACAACTGCTGGGCCACGCTCATGGTCCGCTTGGCCGAGAAGCCCAGGCGGGTGGCCGCAGCCTGCTGGAGGGTTGAGGTGATGAACGGGGGCGACGGCTGGGACACGGATTCCTTGGTCTCCATGCCGGCCACGGCGAACGAGGCCTGCTCGAGGGCCTCGAACACCTTCCGAGCCTCCTGCTCGTTGGACGCGCGGAACGCGTCGTCCTGGACCCGCACCAGCTCGGCCTTGAAGGCATGGTGCTCGGCCAGCCACCGGTGGATCTGTTCGGACGAGGCCTCGGCCTTCCCCTCGCGAACGCTCGTCAGCTCCTGCCAGGAGGCCCGCAGATCCGCGCCCAGGTCCGCGGTGAAGATGGCGGGGATCAGCCAGTACTCCTCGGGCTTGAACTGCCGGATCTGCCGCTCCCGCTCCACGATCATCTTGACCGCCACGGACTGGACCCGGCCCGCGGACAGGCCCCGCGTGACCTTCTTCCAGAGAAGGGGACTGATCTGATAGCCCACGATCCGGTCCAACACCCGCCGGGCCTGCTGGGCCATGACCTTGTCCATGTTCAGGCGCCCGGGACGGGCAAAGGCCTGCTGGATCGCGGATCGGGTGATCGCGTTGAAGATCACCCGGAACACCCTGTCTTCCGGCACGCCCAGGACCTGGGTCAGGTGCCAGGCAATGGCCTCGCCCTCCCGGTCTAAGTCGGTGGCCAGGTACAGGGTCCCGCATTGCCTGGCCGCGGCCTTGAGGGCGGCCACGGCCTTTCTCTTTCCCGGGAGGATCTCATAGGTGGGCTCGAATCGGCCCTCGATGTCCACGGAGAGGCCCTTGGAGGGGAGGTCGCGGACATGGCCCATGGAGGCCTTGACGTCATAGCCGTCGCCGAGGTACTTGTTGATCGTCTTGGCCTTGGCCGGCGACTCGACGATCACCAGGGCCTTGTCAGAGCGTGCTCGTGCCATATCGTTCGTCAATCACAGGGAATCCATCACAGTCTTCCTGGCCGTGCACAGATTGCCGGTCCCGTGTCAACCGTCCTTGGTCCGATCTCCTGTTTCGGCGGTTGTGCGGACGCGATTTAGGATTTGGACAAATACCCCCGGCCCATGGCCCTGTCAAGCGAAAACGAAACGCCCCGGCCGCGCGCGACTGGGGGGAGCTACAGGCTGGAGAGGATCGTGGTCCCGTTGAACAGGGCGTGGATGAGGATGGGCTGCCACAAGGACCCGCTCCGCTCGTAGGCGTACCCCATGCCCGCGCCCAGGACGAACAGGGCCGGCCAGTGTTCCACGTTCTGGTGGATCAGGGCGAAGAAGAGGGACGTCACGGCGATCGCGGACCAGGGTCTGTCCACCCAGGAGCGGATCGTGCTCTGCACGAGCCCGCGGAAGAGCAGCTCCTCGACCAGGGGTGCGACCACCACGGCCGTGACGACGATGGAGGCCGCAAGGGACCAGTGGGGGCAGTCCTGCAAGAGCTGCAGTTCCCTGTGCTGCTCCATCTGGTACGTGGGACCGCGCACAGACTGCCCGGCCCAGACCGTCACCTGGACCATGGCCAGGAACGGGGGCAGGATCGCCAGGAAGGCCACGCACGCGTGGACCAGGTCACGGGGCAGGCCGGCCCATCGCAGGCCCAGGCCCTTGAGGCGCCGGGCGAAGCCTCGCCAGGAGATGACCAGGGCGATGCACGCGGTGGCCAGGCCGCACAGGGACATCACCAGGTTGGCCGCCAGGTCGATGTGCCACGGCGGGTGCCCGGCCAGGCGCGACCGCACGGGAATCATGGCGTAGGGGGGCACCAGCATGTACACCATGAGGGCCAGGATGACCACGGCCGGATGGATGTGGTTCCTCCGCACCGGGGCTCGGACCAGGGAGCAACGGCCCAGCGATGTCCTCAGCAGCCAGATCACGAGGATGGCCACGCCCGCCGCATAGACCAGGTTGAACGGGTCGACGGTCCGAGCCCACTGCCTGCCCCACTCGGCGAACCGGGTCACGCTGGTCTCCATGTCCTGGACCCTATATCTCCCTATCTGCCAGTACTGCTAATTGTGCACCAGACTTGCCGTACCGGCCGATCTACGTTAACATGTCGCCCCGCAGGCCAGGGCAGTATGTCAGGGGCATTGCGCGTTTTCAAGGAAAATAGACGGTGGACGTATTCCAGATCACAGGACCGGTGCGACTCGACGGGGAGCTCACGGTCAACGGTTCGAAGAACGCGGCCCTGCCGATCATGGCGGCGACCCTGTTGGCAGAGGGCAGTTCCGAACTGGTCGGGATCCCCGATCTGTCGGATATCGCGGTGTTCGGCCAGCTCCTGGGGCAACTGGGCTGCTTGCTGACAAGACCCGATAAGAACCGGATGGTCATCGATGCAACGCGGATCGAACAGCCCTTTGGGGACTACGAGATCGTCCGCAAGATGCGGGCCAGCGTGTGCATCCTGGGCCCGTTGCTGGCCCGGTGCCGCCGCGTGGAGGTGTCCATGCCCGGGGGATGCGCGATCGGCGATCGGCCCGTGGACATCCACCTGCGGGGCCTGCGGGCCCTGGGCGCACAGATCCACCTCAGGGGCGGCTACATCGTGGCCGAGGCCCCCAAGGGGCTCACAGGCGCGGAGGTCTTCCTGGGAGGTCCGTTTGGGTCCACCGTGCTGGGCACGGCCAACGTCATGATGGCGGCCACCCTGGCCAAGGGCCGCACGGTCATCGAGTCCGCGGCCTGTGAGCCGGAGGTCGCGGATCTGGCCCGTTGTCTGAAGAAGATGGGGGCCCAGATCAGCGGCATCGGGTCCCCCCACCTCGTGATCGAGGGCGTGGACCACCTGCGTCCGGTCCGGTACACGGTGATCCCGGACCGGATCGAGGCCGGGACCTTCATGGTCGCTGCGGCGGTGACCCGGGGACGGGTCACGCTCCGGAACGGCCGGCTGGCGGACCTGATGGCCGTGGCGGACAAGCTGAGGGAGGTCGGCGCGGCAGTGGACGCCCACGCCCACGGATGCACGGTGGCCATGGAAGGGCCCATCCGGCCCGCGGACATCACCACCCTGCCCTATCCCGGCTTCCCGACGGACCTCCAGGCCCAATTCATGGTCCTGTTGGCCCTGGCGGAGGGCAACAGCCTGATCATCGAGAAGGTCTTCCCGGACCGGTTCATGCACGTGGCCGAGCTGAACCGGATGGCCGCCAACCTCCGGAAGGAGGGTTCGGCCGTGCTCGTTGCGGGCGTGCGCCAGCTCATCGCCGCGCAGGTGATGGCCTCGGACCTGCGGGCCTCCGCGGCCCTGGTCCTGGCCGGCCTGGCCGCCGAGGGGGTCACCACAGTCAATCGCGTGTATCACATCGACCGGGGCTACGAGCGGATCGAGGAGAAACTGAACTCCATGGGGGCGAAGATCGTACGTGAGAAGTCCCAAACCAAGACGGTTTTGAAAGAAGGAGAAACGACATGAGTAGAATGCTGAAGATGGGGATCGTCACGTGCATGGTCCTGGTCGCCTCCGCGGGCGCGGACCAGGTCGTGCTCAAGAACGGGGACCGCATGACGGGCAAGGTCGAGGGCGTGGCCGGCGGCAAGCTGACCCTGCAGTCTCCGGCGGCCGGCCCGATCGTGATCCCCCTGGCGGAAGTCCAGAGCTTCGCAACGGACGAGCCGATCGCGATCCACCTCAAGGACGGCACTGTGCTCAACCGCAAGGTGCAACTCGCCGATTCCGGCCGGTTCGCCATTGAATCCGGGGACACGGTGCAGCCCCAGGCCCTGCAGATCGCGGACATCACGGCCGTCAATCCCCCGCCCAAGCCTGCGCCCCGGTGGACCGGCCAGGTCACTGCGGGCCTGACCAAGACCACGGGCAACACCCACATCGAGACCCGCAACCTCAGCGCAGGGGCCGTGCGGAGGTCGGACAACGACCGGATCACCGTGAGCATGGACTATGCCAGGGGCAGGCAGGAGGTCGGGGGGGTCAAGGCGACCACGGAGGACTGGTGGCGGGGCAGGGGCAAGTACGACTACTACGTGTCCCCCAAGCTCTATGTGTACGGCGACGGCCGGTATGAGAAGGATGCTGTGGCCCTGCTGGATCGCCGCGTCCTGGTCGGCGCCGGGGCCGGGTATCAATGGGTCGAGACCGACATCACCAAGTTCAGGACCGAGATCGGTCTGGCGTCCCTGTACGAGAAGTTCGACAACGCCGGGGGCAGCAACAGCGAGGTCTCGCTCCAGGCCGGATACAACTTCGAGCACAGGCTCACGGACACCCTGCTGTTCGTCAATGACCTGGCCTACTACCCCAGCCTCGACAAGTTCTCGGATTACTACCTGACCACCACGGCCGAGCTGCGTGCGAGCATCACGCCGCGGATCTTCGGAAACATCAAGGTCATCTTCAATTATGACAAGAGCCCTGCGCCGGACCAGGGCAGCACGGACGTCAAGTACATCCTGGGTCTGGGCATGAGCTTCTGACCTGAACGACCTTGAAGTCGCGCAAGGCCATCGGTCCATGACGGCCTTGCGCGCTTCAGGGTCTGTTGGAGGGCGTGGGTTCGGGTTCCAGCAGAACCTGGATCACGGGCCTCACGGGGACCAGGGCCAGGAGGTCGTTGGCCTGGATCGCCACGGGGCGCTGCTCGGCCTGGAACCCGGGCTGAGAGACCCGCAGGGTGTAGTCGCCTGCGGGCGCGATCAGGACCTGCTCGCGGTCGGTCTGGACCCACGGGCGGATCTGCCCGTCGGGCCCCTCAAGCACCACGGCTGCATTGCTCAACGGACTGCCGCTGGTGCTGGCGACCTGGACCGAGAGCAGGCCGTGGTTGGCCCCGGGCCACTGCCAGGTGTTGATGTCCAGGATCTTGGCCTCGCCCTCGGCCAGGTGGAATCGGGCTAGCGGGGCCTTGTCCAGTAGGTAGGGGCTCCCCACGAAGTAGTCGCCTTCGGGCAGGTTCGCGATCCGGTAGTATCCCCCCAGGGGCTCCACACGGACCGACAGGGTCTGGGTCTGGTTGAACACCCAGAGCGGCCCGCCCATCTCGTTCAGCACCCCGCCGTTGACGCTTGCAGTACCGGAGGGGATCTCCAGGGCCACGGCCACAGGGGCTGCTGCGTCGGGGCAGTCGAGGAGCCGAGTGACCCGGCGTCCGGCGTCCGGCGTGCCCTCCGGTCCCTGGGCCACGAGCAGGTAGGACCCAGGCAGCACGCGGGTGATCCGATAGGGCTGGCCTGCCTGCGCAGGGGCCTGGGCTTGGCCGATCCTCTGGCCCCAGAATGCCCCGCCCTCCAGCAGATGCACGGTCCAGTCCAGGGGCGCGTCGGCCCCGCGCCGCGTGAGGAGGACCTCCACGCGTCCCATGGTCCCGGGGAGCGTGCCCACGTCCAGGTCGTCCGTGCCCACGTCCAGGGTCCGGACCTTGACCCACGAGGTCCCTTCATCCTCGCCCTGGGCGTAGACCCCGTAGCGGCCCGCGGGGACCCCGTTGAAGGTGAAGGAGCCGTCCGAGTCCGTGGCGGCCCTGCACTGGAACGTCCCGCTCGCCGGGCTGGAGGCGTCGGCCAAAAGGACCTGGGCCTCCGGTGTGGGCCGGCCCTCCATGGCCAGGACCCCACTCACGTTGGGTCGGCCGCCCAGGTCCAGCCGGATCGTGCGACCGTCCAGGGGCCAGACCGCCCTGCGGATCACGCCCGGACGGGCCTCTGTGTGGCGCCGCTGCACAAAGCACAGGGTCGCGGGCAGGCGGTCCACGCGGTAATGGCCTTGGGCGTCCGTGATGGCCGTGGCCAACAGGCCCGCCTCGGTCTCCAGTCCGTCGGGCAGATCTCCGTCATGGACCGTGAGGGCCACGTTGGCCTCGGGCCGGCCCTGGGGGTCGTACACGATCCCTTCAATGGCCCCACCCGGGTGCAGGATCACGGTAACGCCGTCCGTGGTCCGGCCCTCCAAGGTCTCGACCCCCTCCACGGTCGCCGGGCTGAACTGCGGGTGCGTGACCCGCAGTGTGTGCAGGCCGGCAGGCACGTGCTCCAGGACAAACGCGCCGTCCTGTGTCTGGGCACGGGGCTGCCCTGTGCCCACCGGGCTGACGGACGCCCCTGCGATCGACTCTCCGTGCGCGTCCACCACGCGTCCCTGGATCCGCCCCCCTGTGGGCAGCTCCACGACCAGTTGCCTGGGTCGCCGCGTATCGACCCTGTCGAGCACCGCGGGGACAAACCCCTCTGCACGGACCTGGACCTCGTACAGGCCCGGCCCGCTGCTGGCGATCTCAAAGACCCCGTTCGGATCCGTGACCGGGTGCCACTCGACCTGGGGCAGGTAGGTGAACCCGGGCCAGGACCGGATCTTGGTGGCCGCCACGTGGAAGCGTTCCACAGGCTTATTGGAGCGGGCCTTCAGCACGATCCCCCGGAACGAGGGCGTAGGCACGACCTGGAGGTCCACCTCCAGGTCCGGGCCCGGGACCTGCACGCCCTGGATGACCCGGTCCTCGATGTTGGGGCCCTCGAAGACCAGGGTGTACAGGCCGGGCCTGATCCCGTTTAAGGCAAAGGTCTCCGCGCCGGGTCCCAGCCTTGCGCTGGCGATCGTGCCGGGGAACGAATAGGCGGTAACGAGGACCGAGTCAGGCCGGCGATCGCCCGACCAGAGGAGGGTGCCGCCGAGCCGGGCCAGGTCCCTGGGTGCGGCCTGCTGGGGGATCGTCACCACCAGGGGCTGTCCATCCGCAGTGGGCAACTGGGCCTGGGCGGCCCTGAACGAGTAGGCCAGGCCGTCCCCCTGGGGGATGCTGACCTGCAGGTTGAAGAGGCCGTCCTGGACCTGGCCCAGGACAAAGCCCCCGGACGCATCCACAGGGGAGGGCGGCGGCAGTGCGGCTGCGTGCCACCAATCCGGAACCGCATAGACTTGGAGGCCCTGCGCGGGCGTTCCATCCGCGTACAGGGCGCGGCCCTGCACCGGGGTGCCCCTGTGAAGGGTGATCTGCACGGGGTCCTCCAGGGCCGGATCCGAGCAGGTCACCACCCCGTACTGAAGGGCGTAGTCGGTGCTGACCACTGCGATCTGGTAGGGTACGGCCGAGGGTCTCAGGGCGCCCATCGTAGCCCTGCCGTCCTCGCCCGTGGTTGCGGGCGGGCACGCATCGTCGCCTTGGTCCGACCCGAGCCAATGCGCGGACAGACGCACGTCCGGGACGGGCGCGCCTTGTTCATCCACCACCGCCACTGGGACCCGGCAGCCCTGCTCGAGCTGGATGTCCCGCACGACCGGCTCGCGCGGACCCAGGGACACGAACCCGCAGGGGTCCTGGGGGTCCAGGCCCAGGTACTGGGCAGACTGGACTTGAACGCGGTAATCGCCCGCCTGCTCGACCGCGTCCAAGCTGTAGGAACCCTGCGTGTTGGTCCTGGCCAGGTACACCTGCGGACCGGCGATCAGGATCTCCGCATTGGGTATGGGCAGGCCGGTCCGGAGGTCCGTGACCAGACCGCTGAGCGCGGGCTGGGCGGCCACACGCACCAGGGTGTCCGCACCGGTTGGGGCCGCTGCATCGACCGCGCGTGCCACCTGCGCGGTTGCGGGGCCCTCCTGGTCCAGGATCCGCTGCAGGGCCTGCTCAAAGGGGTTGCTGTCCCCATCCCCGGTCCACTGGCCTGCCAATCGGGCAAGGGCCTCCACGGCCCTGGGTTCGCGGAGATCGGCCAGGTGCCGGGCGGCCGCGACCTGGGCCTCGAAGACCCCTGATCCGAGCACACCCATGAGACCGTCCGCGTCCAGGGCTGCATGCAGGGCCTCCACCCGGTCCAACTGGGTCTGCACGTTGCCGGCCACCTGGGGGACGTCGGGCGCTGCGCCCGCCCCCTGGGGTGCGGAGTCCATGGCAACAGGAGGGACGACCGGTGTCCGCGCACGACTGAGCACCAAGGTCACGGTCACGGCAGCCACCAGGCAGGCCGCCAGGGCCGCCCGGACCGCTGGGCTGGATCGGACCAAACGGAGGATCCGAGGACCGATCGAGGGCCCGGCCGCCTGGCCGGTCACGAGCTGGGTGCGGACCCGGTCCAAGGCCCTCTGGGTGCACTCCCGAGAGGGCCTGACCCTTGCGATCAGCTCCAGACTGCGCAGCACCTGCCGATCCTCAGTGTTCGGCATGGCGTTCCCCCGTGACCATCGGTTTCAACACGGCCCTGGAGCAGACCCCCCGGACCCTGGCCAAGGCCCTGGAACACAGGGCCCGGACGTGGTGGGGGGTCTTGCCGGTTGCCTCGGCGATCTGTTCGAATGAGAGCTCCTGGATGTAGCGGAGCACGAAGACCTGTCGCTGGGTCTTGTTGAGCCGTTCCATGGCCGCAAAGACCTTGCGGACCTCCTCGTTCCGGACCAGATGGGCAAGGGGTCCCCTGTCCTCTGCCATGGGCTCAGGGGCGTCCTCTGTGTCCAAGGACACGCTCGCCCCCTTGCGCCTCCGCCAGTCAAACGCCAGGTTGATGGCCACGGTCCGGGCATAGGCGTCCAGGTTGTCTACCCTGTCCAGGTTCGAGCCGGAGAGTCTGATGAACAGGTCCTGCATAAGGTCCTCTGCCACGTCCTCCCTCAGGGTCAGCTTGGTCAGCAGTCCATGGAGGCTGGGGCCCAGCCTGTCCAAGAGTTCCAGCAGCTTGTCCGAGTTCGGCATCAAGGAAGTCTGCGTCCTTGATCGTCATAGGGTAGACGTGCCCCGACCCGTACGCGCAACGGCCGTTTTCCCCGGATCGAGACGATCACGGCAATGATAACTGAGGCAGGGCAATAGCCCACACAAAAACGCGGTGCCCTGGGCTCGGGGGGGCTCAGGCGGACACGGCGGACCGGGCCCGGTCGGCCACAACGAACAAGGGCCACGCCCGCACGGGCATGGCCCTTGTTGATCCATGGTGCGGGGGCGTTCGCAGCCCTGGTCACCTGCTTGCGCTGTCAGGGTGGACTAGGACGGCCTGCGCCTCCTCATCCAGCCCACCAGTGCGGTCCCGATACTGGCGAGCACCACAGCGCCTGGGGCCGGGACCTCCCCGTCATGATTTTC
>JAGOQT010000003.1 GCA_018007255.1 Phycisphaerae bacterium
CTCCACAGGGTACACCCCCTACGATGCGGGGATCACGATGGAGATCACCCCGCACATCAGCGAGGGAGACCTCCTTCAGTTGAATGTACTCCTGACTCGATCGGACTTCACCACGGACGCCACGGGTCAGGTGCCTCCGAACAAGAACCAAAGCGAGATCAACACGGTGGTGACCGTGCCGGACCGCAGCACGATCATCTTGGGCGGCCTGGTCCGGCTCAAGCAGGACAAGGGGACCACCAAGGTCCCGATCCTGGGCGACCTGCCGATCCTGGGCGGCCTCTTCCGAAGCACGTCCAACAAGGAGTCCGAGAACAAGAAGCTCTATGTGTTCGTCAAGGCGGAGATCATCCGGCCCGCGGACGTGTTGGCCGGGGACAACGCCCTGCAGACGCTCTCAGACACGCACCGGACGGCCTTTGAGGAGCACGAGTCCGCTTTCCAAAATGCGCCCAGCTTCCCAGGAGCCAAGCCCGTGTACATGAGTCCGCTCAAGGTACTGGACGCGCAGTAGGGCAGAAGACCAACGCCATCGTGACCGAATGGAATGATCGAAGACACATGAAGGACCTCTTGATCAAGACAGCACAACAGACCGGGGTCGCGGACCCCGATCAACTGGCCCGGTTCTTCCGGGAGAACAACGGGGCCCAGCGCCTGGACGAGGCCCTGTTGAGCTGCCCCTACTTCACGGAAGACGTGGTCCTCAAGCTCTTTGCAGCGGCCCTGGGATGGCCCTTTCTGCAGGAGGTCCCGGAGAAGTCCGTGCCCAAGGAGTTCATCGACTCCGTGCCTGCCACGTACGCCCAGCATCACTTCTTGATCGGCGTCAAGAGCGATGCCGTGCCGCAGGGAGCGGTCCTCCGTCCGGGCCAGGACCCGGGGAATGGGACCCCGGACGCGGGAGAGCTCACGGTGGTCCTGTCCAAGCCCTTGGACATGGCGGTTCTGGACAACATCTCCAAGATGACCGGGCTGTCGGTCCAACCTGCCGTATCCACGCGTGCGGCCATCACAGCGGTCATCGATGTGGCCTACGAGCAGCGGTCGAGCGTGATCGAAGAGGTGGCCGAGGAGTTGGACGCCCAGAACCTGGACCAACTCGTCGACGAGGCGGGGACCTCGGACGACCTGCTCGACGTGGTGAACCGGCCCCCGGTGATCCGCCTGGTGAACGACATGTTGTTCCGCGCCCTCCAACTGCGGGCCAGCGATATCCATGTCCACCCCTACGAGACCAAGGTCCAGATCCGGTACCGGATCGACGGGATCCTGTACGATGTCCTGACCCTGAACCGCAACGTCCTACCCCTGGTGGTCTCGCGGATCAAGGTCATGTCCGGCATGGATATTGCGGAGCGGCGTCTGCCCCAGGACGGGCGATGCAGCGTCCGGCTCGGACAGCGGGAGGTGGACCTCCGGATCAGCACCGTGCCGACGAGCTTCGGCGAGCGGGCCGTGTTGAGGCTCCTGGACAAGAGCTCCGGCATTCTCAGACTGGAGGAGTTGGGCCTTTGGGAAGACGACCTCCGAACCCTCGATTCCCTGCTGGACCGATCTCACGGGGTGATCTTCGTCACGGGCCCGACTGGGTCGGGCAAGAGCACTTCGCTCTACGCGTACCTCAGTCGGCTCAATTCGGCGGAGAAGAACGTCATCACGATCGAGGACCCGATCGAATACCAGCTCACGGGCATCAGCCAGATCCAGGTGGCCAGCAAGAAGGGCATGACCTTCGCGACGGCCCTTCGCCACGTGCTCCGTCAGGACCCGGACGTGATCATGATCGGCGAGGTCCGCGACGTGGAGACGGCCCGAATGGCGATCCAGTCATCCCTGACCGGGCACCTGGTGTTCAGCACGCTGCACACGAACGATGCGGCGGGCGCGGTGACCCGACTGCTCGACCTGGGGGTGGAGCCCTACCTGGTCAGCTCGTCTCTGATCGCGGTCGTGGCCCAGCGTCTGGTCCGCAAAGTCTGCGAGGACTGCCGGACCGAGACCGAGATCAACGTGCGGGATCTGAGGGCCCTGGGCCTGGACCCCCACCAGGCCACCACCGGGTCGAAGTTCTACATGGGCCGGGGCTGCGACCGGTGTTTTCACACAGGGTACCGCGGCCGAACGGGCATCTACGAGGTCATGCTGATCACCGAGAAGATCCAGGACCTTGTGTACAAACGGGACAGTGCAGGTAAAATCAAGAAACACGCCCTGGAGGCGGGGATGAAGACGTTGCGCATGGACGGCGCTCGAAAGGTCCTCCAAGGGGTCACCACGGTCTCCGAGGTCCTGCGGGTCAGTCAAGCCGACGTAGTCTAGATCCGACAGAACAGGGAGTCGTCCGTGAAGGATCGACCGAACGGGATGGGCAGGCATGCCGACGTATGAGTACATAGCCATCGCCCCCGATGGGAAGAAGATCAAGGGAACGCTGACGGCGGAAAGCCCGTTTGTGGCCCGCCGCCAGCTGCGGAATCGTAGTATCCACCCATCCTCCATTACGGAAGTGACCGCCAGCACGGAACGGACACTGGCGGTCCTTTCCTTTCTCAAGAAGCCCAAGAGACGCCTGATCATCGAGGTCACCAAGCAGCTGGCGACCCTGCTCGGCTCGGGCATCAAACTGACCGAGGCCCTGTCGGTCATGGCCATCCAGACCCCCGATCCGCGGTTTCGCACCGTCCTGACCGAGGTGAGGGATCGGGTGATCACAGGGGAGGCCTTCGCAGAGACCCTCAAGGACTACAGCGAGTACTTCGATGTGATCTACGTGAGCATGGTCCGCGTCGGCGAGGTCACCGGGAACCTCGGGGGGTGCCTGGCGACCCTGTCCGCCTTCATGGAGAAACGCCAGCGGGTCGAGTCCAAGGTGATCACGGCCATGATCTACCCGGCGGCCATGCTCGTCTTTTGCACGGTGGCCATCGTGATCCTGACCACCCGTGTCATCCCCAGCATCGGAGAGCAGATCAAGCGGTCCGGCCAGAAGCTGCCCTGGATCACCGAGCAGTTGATGGGGGTCGGGCACGTCCTGACGAGCGCCTGGGTCCTGGTCGTGATCGGCGCGATTGCAGGCCTGATCTGGGGGGTCCGGCGGTTTCTGAGGACCGAGCGAGGGGCGTACCTCCGGGACCGGACTCTCCTGTCCCTGCCCATCTTCGGACCCCTGGTCAAGCAGCGGGTGGTCTCCCGTTTTGCCTCGACCCTGTCCACCCTGCTGGGGTCCGGGTTGCCCATGGCCGAATCGCTGCGGGTCGTTGCGGAGGTCACCGGCAACGTCATCATGAGAAAGGCCGTCCAGATCGCCCGCGAGCGGATCCTGTCCGGTGCGGACATCGCCTCTCCCCTGCGAGACAGCGGCGTGATCAGCCCCGCCATCGCACACATGGTCGCCGTGGGAGAGAAGAGCGGAGAGCTGGAGACCATGCTCAAGGCGATCAGCGACGACCTGGAGAGCTCCACGGACATCGTCATCGAGCGGCTCAGCGCGGCCCTGGAGCCCGTAATCATCGTGGGCGTGGCCGCCATCGTCGGGCTGATCGCCTATGCCACGATCCTGCCCATCCTGAAGCTGTCCAAGATCAACTAGGTTAGGAGGTCATCCGACATGAGACGAAGGAAGCGTGTGACGAATCGAAGCGGCTTCACCATGATCGAACTGGTGGCGGTCCTGGTCATCCTCGGCCTGCTCGCAGCCGTGGTGGGCAGGAACGTCATGCAGGACATCGAGAGGGGCCGGCAGAACACCACCATGGCCAATCTCAAGATCCTGCACCAGGCCGTACTCCAGTTCAAGATGGACACCGGGCGCTACCCCACAGCAGAAGAGGGATTGTCGGCCTTGGTTGTTCAGCCGAGCGACGTCTCGGGTTGGCAGCCCGGCGGGTATCTCACGGAGACCGCGATCCCCAGGGACGCCTGGGACAACGAGTTCATCTATGAGCTGTACCCGGAGAGCGGAAAGCCCTTTGTGATCAAGAGCCTTGGGGACGACCGCCAGGAGGGGGGCGAGGGGTACGCTGCGGACCTGTACAGTACCGACTCCGGCCTCCAGAAGGGCGTGGGCGGTCCGGGGACCGGCGGATCCTAGGTCTTGACAGGCCGTGAGGTAGCCCATGCCCCGCGTGTGCCCGCCCCCGCAGCCCCGTGCCGGCTCCAGACCCGGACTGACCTTGATCGAGCTGATCGTCACGCTCTCGATCCTGGGCCTGTTCGTGTCGTGGACCACGGTGAATCTCTCCGGGGTCCTGCGACGGGCCACGTTCAGTGGAACGGCCGAGGAGTTCATGTCCGTCTTGCGCACCGCGGTCACGGCCGCGGCCGAGAGCGATCGCCGGTATGAGGTGGTCCTCGACCTCCCGCAGCAGACCTACCTCCTCCGGGAGATCACCACGCTGGACCTGGACGAGGCGATCCCGGATGAGGACATCCTCTTGGAGGGATCCTTTGGGCCCAAGTGTCGAGTCTCGTACGTCCAGTTCGACGACCTCGAGTCCACATACGCAGATCGTGCCAAGTTCCGGGTCGGGCGGACCGGGTGGCAGTACGGAGGCAAGATCGTCCTCTTGGACGAAGAGGACCAGCCTCACACGATCTTGGTCCACCGCCTGAACCGGACCGTGGAACGGGTCGAGGGCGACGCGGCCCTCGCCCTGCCCATGGACAAGGAGTCGATGCTGTTTTGAAGGCCGGCCCGGGACACGGCGAAGACGGAGGAGCGGTGCTTGAGCGGAACTCCAAATGAACGGACTTGAACGATCCATGTCGACTGAAGAGGGCCTTTCCCGCGGCCTGCGCCGCGGCTTCTCCCTCATGGAGACCCTGGTCGCGATCCAGATCCTGGCCCTGATGTGCACCGGGATCGTGGTGGTGATGAACCGTTGCACTGAGACCGTCACGAACCTGAGCCGGGAAGGGGACGCCCTGGAGGAGGCCCGGGACCAGATGGAGCGGATCCTGGCCAGGGCCTCGGTCCAGGAGTCCGTCGAGTCCGGACCCTCCGAACGGTTTGCAGGCATCGAGTGGCAGACCGCGGTCGAGGTCTTCGACGAGCCCGTGGAGGGCACGACCTGGGCCCGGGCCGTATGCTCAAGTCAGTACGAGGACGCGAACGGCCAGACGCAGACCCTGACACTGACCTGCTGGCTCACCCGGCTGACCGAGGCCCAACTGGCCCAGCTCCGCGAGCTCGGCGGAGATCAGGTCCTTGCAGACCTGGACGCCGCGGCCCGGTACGCCGCCGTGCCTCCGGAGACCCTCCAGCAGTGGCTGGAGAACGGCCTGGTCCTGACGGAAGAGGGGGCCTTTCTCAAGGCCAACCTGGACCTGTACAAGCGGACGAATGGACAACCCACTGAAGAGGAGAAGGCACAGCAGATCCGTTCACCGGAGGAACTGGAGGACCCACTCCAGGGCGGTCCGGCGCAGGCCCAGCCCGGCCAGGGGCAGGGACGGGGGGCGCCGGCCTCTCCCCCGCCCGCTCTTCCGCCTGGAATCCCGCAGAGGGGCATCCGATAAGATGTCACACACGAGGCACAGGACGCATGCGACGACCGCCCACCACCGGGGGCAAGCGGACCCGGAGGCCCGGGCTCGCCCTTCCCACAGGAGGCCTTGCGCCCCGGGTTTCTCCCTCGTGGAGCTCCTGCTTTCCCTCGTCATCAGCGCGATGGTCATGGGCGCGGCGTTGGCCGTTCATCAGCGGATGCAGCAGGCGGCCCTGGCGGTCCTGGGCCGGATCCGCTCCCCCAGTATCCCGTCCGAGGTCTTCCAGCTGATCCGCGAGGATCTGGACCAGGTCACCGCCTCGCCCGGGACCCGCATCCTGATCGACAACAAGCGGGAGAAGGGCTATCCCGTGGCCAGGCTCATCCTTCGCAAGACCATCACGGACAAGAAGAACGCGGAGCAGGTCTTCGAGGAGATCATCTGGCAGGCGACCTACGATATCGCAACCGATCGCGTCACCTTGTACCGCAGCCACAGCGGATTGGCCTTGGAGGACCGCCTGCTCGATCGTCGGCGCCGTTCCGTGGAGGCCCAGTATCCGTTCATACCCGTGTGCGGAGGACTCACCACGTTCACGGTCAGGGCCCCCCAAGGGGTGAACCTCCTGGAGCGGTGGGCCAGCCCCGCCCTGCCCACGGGGGTGGAGGTGACGATGTCGTTTGCCGACCCGATTCGGACTCCTCAAGGAGAACTGGCCATCCCTGAGTCCGACCAGATCACCCGCATGATCGCTGTGGACGCCATGCGGATGGTCCGATTCGAGGTCGTGGCACCGGATGCCAATGCCCCCGGCCAGGATGGAAACGCACCCGCTGCAGGGGCGCAGCGGAACGCGACAGGCCAGGACCCGAGACGTCCAGGATCACGGAGCGGCAATGCAGTGCCCACGAGATAGACACCGGCGACCCACTGCGCCGGCGCAAGCCGGGCGTGCAGCGTCACGAGGTTCGGGTGTAGTCCTGCTCGTGACCCTCGTGCTCCTGGTCGCGCTCGCGGCCCTGGCCTACACCGTGACCAGCCGCGTAGCCGCCCACCGCCACCGGGCCCGCTATCTCATCGACCACGCCCGGGCCCGGTACGCGAGGGATTCGGCCCTTCGCTTCAGTGCGACCGTGGTCGAGGCCCTGGACCTGTCCCTGATCAGCCGGCCCAACGAGCCCGACTTCTCCGACCTGTTCCGCATGAGCGATGCCCAGGTGGACGAGCTGCTGGGCCGGCACAAGGCCAGCCAGGAGGCGGCCGGAGGCCGAACGCCCCCTGGGGTGGCGGATGTCCACAGAGCGGACCCGAATGGGGCTGACGCAAACTCCCCGGCTCCGCGGGAAGACCTCCTTGCGGGGGAGGAGGAGTTTGTGCCAGGGCCCTACGGTCCGCCCTGGCCGCTCGTGAGCCAGCCCATCGAGTTCGAGATCGACGCCGTGCAGATCCGCATCGAGATCGAGGACGAGAACGCAAAGTACCCACTGGGGTGGATGCTCCTGGAGGAGCCCGCCCTGCAGCGCCCGGCCAATGCCGGGTTCGAGACCTTCTGCGAATGGATGGGGTGGACGCCCAGGGAGATCGATGCGGTCAAGGAGCAACTGACCGAGGTGTCCCAGGTCACCCGCTTCCAGCTGCAGCCGGACCAACCGGCCGCAGCCGCAGCCGCAGCGGGAGCGCGGGGCCGGGCGGTCACGCCGCAGTCGGCCCGGACAGCCACGGCAGGCGCCTCGCAACAGGCCGCCGCTCGAACGGCGTCGCCGGCCGAGCGACAGCGGAGCGACCTGGGCCGCCTGGTCCACAGCTCTCTCCTGGACCAGGATCTGTTGTCCAGGCCCACGATCGCCAGCGACCGTCGCCAGGAGTCTTTGTCCCGGTATGTGGGGCTGTGGGGCACGGCCCAGGTCAACATCAACACCGCGCCCCGCCACGTCCTAGAAGCGGCCCTGGCCTTTGTGGGGGACGCGGCACCCATGGCGGATGCCCTCATCCGTGAGAGGCAAAGGGCGCCCTTTAAGGACCTTGCCGACTTGAGAAAGAGGGTGACTCGGTATGCCGATGCCCTGGAGAAGGGCTCGCCGTACATCACCTTCGCCAGTACAACCTTTGCGGTCCGGATCACCGCGGTCTGCGGTTCGGCCCGGTCGCGCGGAGTGGCGGGCATGACGAGGCAAGGCTCGACCGTGAAGACGATCGGAGTCCTGTTCGATTGAACGAAGCCCCGAGGAAGCGGGGCATTGAGGCCGGTACGATGCACAAGCAGAACACCCTGGGATTGTACGTCAGCAAGGGCCAGGCCACGGGGGTGTGTGTCCCCGCCAAGGGGCACACCCGAGAGGCCGTCGGGGGCTTCCGCGTAACGGTGTCTGCCGCCGAGCCCGAGCCCTTCAAGGCCCTCGCCGCCCAGATCGCCCAGGCCTGCGCGGACAAGAAGCTCCGCTTCTCCGACACCGTGGTGGCCCTGGACTGTGCCCTGTTCATGCAGCACCCGGTGCACAGTGAATTCATCAATCCCAAACAGATTGCGGCCACCATCCGGTACGACACCGAGGAGGTCGTGGCCACCGACGTCTCGGCCATGGCCGTATCCTTCCAGATCCTCTCCAGCGGCGAGGGCGGCTCGGATCTCCATGTCTTCACCGCCGGCCGTGCGGTGCTGCAGGACCTCATCCTGGCCCTGCAGGGGCACGGCATGGATCCCGTCGGGGTCGAGCCGGACGTCTGCAGCCTGGCCCGGTTCGCCCGTGCACGCCTGACTCAGGTCAGGGCCGACCCCTCGCCAACCCTGGCCGCGGTCCTCTCGGAGCACCACGGCTACTTCCTGCGATCCGCCGCGCCCCAGCAGGTCGTACCGATCCGGGCCTTCATGGTCGGCCGCCAGCAGAACCGAACCGATCTGCTCGCCCGCGAGGCCTTCGCGACCCTGGCGGCCGCGGACGAGCCGTCCATCCAGCGAGTGGTGTTCTATGACTCCGCCGGCCAGGTCCAGGCCTTGCCTCTTTCAGGCCGGCTGGGCAAAGAGGTCGTGGAGGTCGACTGGTTCAAGCCGGATCCGACTGAGCCGGCCACTGGGGTCCGGACCGAAACCGACGACCCTGTGCCCTATGCCATCGCCTTCGGCGCAGCCCTGGCCCACGACGACAGGACCCACACGGCGAACTTCCGCAACGGCGACCTCGCATACGCAGGCAAGCGTATCCGCCTGCACAGCGCGATGCGGTGGGCCAGCATCTCGGTGACGCTTCTGATCCTGGCCGTCGGCCTGCACCTGCAGATGCGATGGGTCCGGGTCAACCAGGACACCGCCCGCCTGCAGGAGCGGATCTCCAAGGACTACGCCCCCGTCATGCGGGGCCCCATCCCCAAAGGCAGGAACCCCGTGGAAGAGCTCAGGCGGGAACTCCGACGGATCAAGGACATCCGGAGCGGCGAGCTGAGTCTCCAGGAGTCAGTCCTGGCCCGGCTGACCCTGCTCCTGAGGGCCTTCACCGGCCTGGAGAAGACCGAACTCAAGATCGACTCTGTGGACATCACGACCAAGACCATCCGCGTGGATGGGAGCACCAAGAACCTGAGTGCCACGCAGACCTTGTACAAGACCCTCCAGGGCCAATTCGACATCATCAAAGAGCAGGCCGGGGACGTGAAGGCCGGGAGGTCCACATTCGGGATCTACCTTTCACCAAAGAAGGCGTCCGTCCCCGGGGGAGCTGCACAACCATGAGCAAAGACTTCTTCAGGAATCCCGTGTTCTTCTACGTCCTGATCCCCGTTGTGGCCGTGATCTGGCCGCTCCTTGTGTGGGGCCGGTACCTGCCCGCGGCCGAGAAGAACCTGGCCAAGTGGAAGGGTTGGTTCCCGGATGTCAACGCCCTGGCGGTGGAGGTCCTGCGACTCGAGCCGGACCGCCTGATCGAGGGGGCCCCTCAGGTGAAGGAGCAGTTCGACTACATGAGCGCGATCAGCCGCGCGGCCACGAAGTCGGGCATCCCGTCCGGCAGCTATCCCCACACGACGGGCATGATGGCCAGGTCGTCCAAGGGGCAGGAGACCCAGACGGCCACGGTCACGCTCAAGAACGTGGACATCGTGCAGGCGTGCAAGTTCCTCTCGACCATCCAGCTTGACTGGCCCCACCTGGAGTGTACGAACATCAAACTGATCCAGGACAAGGGCACCGTGGACCGATGGACTGTCACCATCGGCCTGGAATACTTCTACAACTAGGCCGCCGCGCCCCCTGTGCACCCGACCGGCTTTTGCCCTGGCTGTCCGGCTGGGTGCGCTGTAGGCTATGGCCATGGGTGGAAGCCCTTCCCAAGACAGGCTCCAGGCCATCCGCCTGAAGATCAAGACCCTGCCCACAGGACCTGGCCTTTACGTGATGAAGGGCTCCGAGGACAAGGTCCTCTACATCGGCAAGGCCAAGAACCTCCGGTCCCGCGTGGCCAGCTACTTCCAGCCGGGCACCGACCTGGCGGCGTCGCGCGGTCCCAAGATCGTGGAGATGATCGATCAGGTTCAGACCGTGGACGTGCTGCCCTGCGACAACGAGGTGGAGGCCATCCTTAAAGAGGCCCGTCTGATCAAGGATGTCCGGCCCCCGTACAACACCGACCTGGTGGACGACAAGACCTTCCCGTACCTGGAGATCACCACAGCACAGGACTTCCCGGGGGTCTACGTCACCCGCAAGCCGGAGCCCGAGGGCAGCCGGCTCTTCGGCCCTTTTCCCAACGTCCGCGACCTGAGGGCGGCCCTGGGCCTCCTGCAGAGGATCTTCCGCTTCCGCACCTGCGCCCTGGAGATCCGGGACTGCGACCCGAAGCGGCGGTTCTTCAGACCCTGTCTCCTCTACAGCATCCGGCAGTGCACCGCGCCCTGTGCGGACCGGATCGAGCGGGCCGAGTACCGCAGGGGCATCACGGACCTCCTCCGGTTCCTTCGCTCCAAGCGGTCCACGGTGCTCCGGCAGTGGAACCAGGAGATGGCTGAGGCCGCGGCCCGGCTCGAGTATGAGCGCGCGGCCCTGTACCGCGACCGGATCAGGCTCATCGAGCGACTCAGTGAGCGGGGTCTTCCCGAGGAGGACGTGCAGCCCGAGGTGTTCGCCTCTGACCCCACGGAGGCCCTGGTGGAACTCAAGGCCCTGCTCGACCTGGACCGGCAGGTCCGGATCATCGAGGGGATCGACATCGCCAACCTCGGCGGGTCCGAGGCGGTCGGCTCCCTGGTCAAGTTCATTGACGGCAGGCCGTTCAAGAGCGGGTATCGGCGGTTCCGGATCAAGACCGTGCAGGGCGCGGACGATTACGCCATGATCGCCGAGGTCGTCCAGCGGAGGTACAGGCATGCGATCCAGGGCGAGGAGCTCTGGCCGGACGTGATCCTGATCGATGGAGGCATCGGCCAGCTCAGGGCAGCGGAGAAGGCCCTCGCCTCGGCCCTGGGGGCCGGCGAAGATCGGATTGCGGAGGCCGGCCGGACCTCCACGGTCGTGTCCCTGGCCAAGAAGGAGGAGCTCATCTACAGGCAGGGCTGGCCCAGGCCCCTGGACCTGCCTGCACGCTCGCTGGCCCTGAAGCTGCTCCAGTACGTCCGGGACGAGGCCCACAGGTTCGCCCAGCACTACCACCACCTGCTCCGGTCCAAGACCCTGCCGGACGCGGACAGACGCTGACCTCCCGGGCCCGGCGAGGGGGCGTCTGCGTGGTGGCCCTCTTTTTCTTGCAGGCCGTGCAACAATCCCCGTGACGGCCCGTCTTGAAGGATGAAAGGAGACACGGGTTGAACGGGACCGAGTCTCAGGGCAATGGCCGGACGTCGAACACGTCGGACCCCCAAGGGGCCTGCAGCACAGAGACCCTGTTTCGGCGACATAGTCCGGCCGTATGGGGCATCTGTTTGGCCCACGCCAGGAATGTCCATGACGGTGAGGATATCATGCAGGAGGTCTTTTTGAAGGCGTTTTCCAAGCTGGGTATGCTGCGGGACCCCCACAAGGCGAGAGCGTGGCTCCTCCAGATTGCCCGTAGGACCTGCATCGACTACCACCGCACGCGGACCAGCGCGGGCCCCATCCCAGAGGACCTCGCGGCCCCCAAGGACCAGACCCAAGACCGGATCGCCTCGCTCCATCGGGCGATCCTGCAGCTCCCGGACACGCTTCGGGAGCCCATCACGCTCTTCTATCTCAATGGACACAGCAGCGCAGGCGTGGCCAGGACACTGGGGATCAGCGAGACCGCGGCCCGCAGCCGGCTGGCCAGGGCCCGGCTCCGGCTCCATGAGATCCTGTCCGGGGACGAACCATGAACACAGACAAGGCATGCCCCAACCTCCGTGACCATATCGCCGCCCTGGTGTTGGGTGAGCTCAAGACCGACACAGCGGAGAAGCTCCACAGACACATCCTGCGCTGCCAGGGGTGTCGCGGGCTCTACGAGTCTATGAGTTCAGAGGAGCGGGCGATCGAGCAGACCTTCGACGCACTTGCCCGGAGGGGCCGGGAGGTGGAGTCCGCGGCCGCCCAGAGGAACGCCACACGCGGTTCCAGTGGGTTGGAGGCCGTTCTCAGGGGGCTTCGATCGAGACGGGTGATCGGGCTCGCCGCAGCAGCGGCCGTCCTGGTCGTGACCGGCCTGGTCCTCTTCCTGGCCCTGCACAGCCGGGATCAAGGCACGGCTGGCCCCGCAGCCAGACAGGGCCAGAGGCCCCCGGATCCCCGACTGGGGCCTGCAGGGCAGGAGGACCAGGTCCTGGCCAGGGAACAGGCGGAGGTGCATCGACTGACCGCTGCCAGGGACGTGGACGGGCTGCTCGAGCTGCTCGATTCGGGCCAGTGGCAGACCAAGATCGCAGTGGCCGCGGGTCTGGGCCGGATCGGAGACGCTGACGCAGTCCCTGCACTGAGCAGGTACGTGGGACAGTGGACCGGAGATCCTGCCGAGAACCCCTTTGGAGGGGCCGTGGATCAGATCACCCAGAGGACAACGATCGTCCAGCCGGGCGAAGCATCGGTCCAACCGACGACCCCTGCCTTGGAGGGCCGCTCGCAGACCGTGAAGGCCCCCCCCGCCACCCAAGCGGTTCTGTGCGGCCGCATCACCGATGCCGTCACGGGTGAGCCAGTGACCGATGCCAGGGTGGAGATCTCGCTCAGTCGATACGCCACGGCCCAGGTGGATGCCAACGGCCTCTATCGGTTTGACAAGATCGAGAGGGACGGCAGCTACAGGGTCAGGGTCTACTCCAAGGACCACGTGGGCATCACGGAGGACTCTCAGATCCCCGTCGTGGACCTCCGCACAGGCACCCAGACAATCAGGGACTTCCGGCTCGGCAAGGCCTGCCGGATCGTGGTCCAGGTCACGGACGAGCAGGGCACACCCATCAAGGACGTCGCCCTGCGGGTCAGCCCTACGGCGGATGCCCATGGAAGGGACATCGGCCGGGGCATCTACGGGCCGCCCAAGACAGACCCCAACGGGATCGTGCATCTGGGCGGACTCGCGCCCTCGGACCAGGCCTATCGGATCACAGCCACGCACGCAGTCGCGGGTCCCTGGGTTCAGCGGGGCGGCGAGAAGGTCCGCCAGTCCGTATGGGACTATGCCCCCGGCCACGTGGCCGTGACCTTGAAGGACCCCAACGTGGTGGAGACGGCCGAGATCGTATTGCAGAAGGGAGTGGACGTGCAGGGCTACTGTGAGTATGCGGATGGCGTGCCCGCAAGCGGCCTGGGCATCTCCGCGCACCCGGATTGGTGGCTGTCCGCGGTCTATCCTCCCATCGTGGATATCGACCCGAACGGCGGATTCACACTGCCCCAGATCGTGCCCGGCAGGTACACACTGCACGTCCACATCTCCACCGGCGACGGGACCGGGATCTCCTTCGGAGTCGGCCAGATGGAGTGGCCGCTGCAGGACCCGCCATTGGTGGTGAAGGTGCCCAGGAAGTCGCCCCAGTCCCTGGCCAGTATCAGCGGCCGGATCACCTTCATCGGGACCCCCGTACCTTCCTCCATGTCGATCGCGGCTGTGGGGCCGAGTCTGAGCGAGGGCGTGAGCCTCAGCCGGGGCCAGCGGGATTTCACGATCGACTCGCTGGAGCCCGGGACCTATGCCCTCCGCTTCAGCGGCCAGGGCATCCTGGAGAAGACGATCGAGGGGGTTGTGGCCCCGACGAGCGGTCTGGAGGTACAACTGGTCTGCGGTGAGAACGGCGGGAACGCCAGGCCCGTGCTGCAAGGGGTGGTCGTGCGCGCCGACACCAGGCAACCCGTGACCAGATTCAAGGCCCGTGCAGCCAAGGTCCGGCACCTCGGCGGGCCTTCCTATGTCCAGACCGATCGGTGGGCCGAGTTCACAAACGGCCAGGGCCAGTTCCGGATCGAGACCGTGGGGCCGGGTGTGTACCAGGTTCAGGTCGCGGCAGAGGGGATGGCCCCGGCGTGGAGCAGCGAGGTCAATACGGAGGAGAGCAGTCCCGTGACCGTGGCGATGACGACCGGGGGCTCCATCGCAGGGATGGTCATGGATGAATACGGCCAGCCGGTGAAGGACGCAACAGTGATTCCACTGTCCAAGGCCTGCGGCACGATGCCCCACATCAGGGACGTGTTTGTGTCCACGGAAGGTGCGGTCAAGACCGATGCCGGGGGAGTCTTCACCCTGGGTGCAATCCCTGCAGGTCTGGAGTCCATCCAGGTCGTGCACGACCGCTACTGCCATGCCGTCAAGAAGGACATCCCCGTGCAAGAGGGGCAAATGACCCAGGGCGTGGATGTGATCCTCTCTGGAGGCGGCTCCGTGCAAGGCCAGGTCTTCGACCCCCAGGGAAGGCCCGAGCCCGGTGTGACGCTCTATGTACAAGACGCCAGCGGGTACCTTATGGCAGGGGGCGACGAACAGGCCGGACGGCTCGCCACAGCAGTGACCGATGCGAACGGCCTCTATCGCGTGCAGCACCTGCCCGCGCAGGTCTGCTATGTGCAAAGGAGCAGCACCCCTTGGGCCTCCGGCCAGGGCGTGGTCCGCAGGGCCGTGTTGCCTGAGGCAGGCACGGCCCGCCGCCTGGACTTCGGGGGCCTTCCCCTGGTGACAGGCCAGGTCGTGGTCCGGGGGATGCCCCTGACCGACGCCAGGGTCTCTCTGGGCGACCCTCTGTCCCGCTCCTCGGGCATATTCGAGTGCGCGGGCATGACCGACGGCCAGGGCCGGTTCAGGCTCTCGGGCGTGCCTGCGGGCCGGTACGGCCTCTACTACGAGCATCCGACACAGCGAGGGGATTGGATCAAGGCCGCCACGATGGAGACCTCCGGCCAGGACCTGGATCTGGGCATGGTGCCCGGACCCGGCGCAGAGGTGAGGATCCATGTGAACGCAGCGGATCCGGGCCGGCTCACCCAACCTGGCCGGGTGGTCCTCGAGGAAGGAACCCTGTTCTGGGGTCCCGCGAGCGGGCCTGTCGAGTCGCCCACCCAGGCGGGTGCCCCCTATGTGGCCAGGGGAGTCCAGCCCGGCACACACACGGCCGTGGTGCATCTGTCGGGCCGCCTCATGCTGCGAAGAGAGATCACGGTCCAGGCAGGACAGCGGGAACTGGATGTCACCGTTCAGGTCCCCGCAGGCACTGCCGTGCTCACAGGAGACCTCAAGAGCGATGGCCAGCAGACCCTGGTCCTGATCCGCTCCGACGGCCAGGTCATGGCCTACGTGTACGCCGAAGGTGGGCCTCAGTACCGGATCGAGGGTCTGCCTGCAGGGACATACTCGATCTGTAGTGCCCCCGCACAGGACGACAAGGCCCCCCTGCTCACCATCAACCTGGCCGAGGGCCAGGCCAAGAGGATCGATATCGATACCTCCCAGTGGACCTCTGCCCCGGTCGGGCTCCTGTTCGTCCAGGTCGTAGCCCCTGACGGCATCCCATCGACCACGTCCCGGGCCTGGCTGGAGGGCCTCGGCAAGAGGATCGAGCCTGTACAGGGCCTGAGTGAGGGGCACACGTTTGCTGCGCAACCCGGCCTGTACATGCTCCACGTGACCCAGCCGGGTCTTGTGCCGCATCGCGGTTCGGTCGAGGTCCTGCCTGCAGATCTGAGCCGGGGGGGCCTCCAATACAAGAGGTCGCCCGTCCTGGTCCGGCTCTCGGCCCAGTAGCCGGGCGAGTCATCAGGGTGACGTGGCTCACCGTGGCCCACAGCTCAGAGGCGGCCGCCGGCCCCGAGTCCGGCACGGGCCTACTCCGGCTGGTAGAACACCTCGCTGACGGACTGCTCGCGGTGGATGTGGGTGATGACCGTGGCCAGCGTGTCGGACAGGCACCGGACCGACACGAAGGGCAGGGCCGTGAACTCAGGGGTCTGGGGGATGCTGTTGGTCACGATGACCTTCTTCAGCGAGTAGTTCGAGTGCAGATCGGACAGGAGTGCGCAGGCGTTTCCCACACACAGGTTGTGCGAGACCCCCAGGTAGATCTCGCAGATCCCCTTGTGCACGAGCTCCTCGGCCAGGGCACGGACGGTCCCGCCGCCGCTGATCATATCGTCCAGGACGATGGCCGTCCTCTTCCCGGAGAAGTCGCCGATGATGTCCAGGATCCTCACGGTCTCCGGTTCCGGCCTGTGCTTGGAGGCAATCGCACAGTTGATGTGAAGGGCACGCGCAAACCGGGTCACGAATCGGGAGGCCCCTGCGTCGGGCGCGACCGCAATGACATCTGGCCGGTCGCGGAATCCATCGAACTCCTGGATGAACAGGCTCAGCGACTCGAGCATGTTGACCGGCGTGGCGCCGTAGAATCCCCGGATGTGGGCCCCGTGGCTCGCCCAGGTGACGAGCCGGTCGATCCCGGTCGCGAGGCTGAGATCCGCGATGAGGCGGGCCGTGACGGGCTCTCGCCTGAACTCCGTGGCCTTGTCCTGCCGGCTGTACGGGAGGTACGGAAGGACCCCGGTCACATGGTGGGCCCCGTGTTCGCGAAGAGTCCTCGCTGCGATCAGGTAGGCCATGAGGTTCTGATCCACACTCCGCCCGCATGCGGGGTCATAGGCCGCCTGGAACAGGAACGCGTCGCTTCCGGCGACGTGGCGATCCAGACGAACACAGGTCTCGGTGTCCGAAAAGTTCTTGTCCACGGCCTCGAGCTCGACGAGGCGTTCCGTGCGGTTCAGCAGGGCCCTGCACCTCTGGCTGACCATCCTCGACAGATAGACCCCGGACCGGCAGCCCGCGATCAGAAGAGGTCCTCGATTCGACTCCTGCGTGCCCCCTGCCGGATCCGGCCCCCCCAGAGACTCCCCGAACCCAAACCCGTTCCCACCGATGCCATCCATCGTGTAGCCTGCCCCGAACGTGTCCTGTGAGGCGGCAGTCGCCTGCCGTACCAGGCCTGAGTATAGCGAAACGTCCGGCCGTGCCTATCCCCAGCCCGGTCACCGGTCCGACGTCCGGAAATATACCCTTCCGGCCAAAGGGGTTGCACAACAAAGCGGGGGCCCGGCCTTGGCCAGCGGGTCCCATGTCCGACCCGGGCCGGGCCGACTACGCCTTGACCAGTTGGGCGTATCGGAGCATCAGCGTCTTGGTCTGGCCCGTGTTGAAATGCACGGTGACCAGGCTGTTCTCGCCCATGTCCGCAAAACCCTGGACCCGGCCCAGGCCGAAGGTCTTGTGGCGGACCAGGTCGCCCCTGGCGAACGGGGCCGCTACATCCGGATCCACAGGCTCGTACCGGGGCTCGCGGTCATGAACGTGGGCGTGGCCGTCCTCTGCAGCGGGCGCCCCGTACCCCGTGCCCAGCTCGTACAGAAACGGCGAGGCCACGGCCCGGAGTGTCTGGCCCCGGATCATCCTGTACCTGCAGTGGCTCAGGTGCACGGTCTTCCTGGCCCGGGTCAGGCCCACAAAGAACAGCCTCCGCTCCTCCTCGATCTCCTCCTCGTCCTCGCTGCTCTGCTCGTGCGGCAGGAGTCCCTCTTCCAGTCCGGCGATAAACACGTGGTCGAATTCCAGGCCCTTGGCCGCGTGCAGGCTCATCAAGGCCACACGGTTCGCCCCGCCGTCATAGGTGTCTGTGTCGCTGAACAGGGAGATCTGCTGCAGCCAGTCCACCAGACTGGGGTCCTCGGCCTGTTGGTCGTAGTGGCCTGCTGCGCTGATGAGCTCCTGGCAGTTCTCCAAGGCCTCCCGGCCCTCTTGGCCTGCGTTGCGAAGGGCCTCCTCCAGCCCCGACTCCACGAAGACCCGCTCGACCACAGGCGAGGCCGGGCCTTTCAGGTCCTTCCTGAACGACTCCAATCTGGCCGCAAAGGCCTTGAGCCTGGTCCGGAGCGCGTCGCTCAGTGCGTCTATGGAGCCCGCTTGGGCAAGGGCGGCGGATAGCCCGATTCCTCGCGCGGAGGCAAAGGCCTGGACCTTGCTGACCGTTACATCTCCGATGCCTCGCGCCGGCGTGTTGAGGATCCTCCGCAGGGCCACCTCATCCAGGGGATTCACAACCACCTTGAGGTAGGCCAGGAGGTCGCGGATCTCCTTGCGGTTGTAGAACTCCACGCCCCGGACCACCTGATAGGGCACCCGCAGGCGGATGAAGGCCTCTTCGAGTGTGCGGCTCATCGCGTTCACACGGTAGAAGACGGCCACGTTGTTCAGGCCGCCGCAGGACCGGGCCAGGTCCTGGATCCGCCGGGCGATGCCAAGGGCCTCATGGACCTCATCCTCGCACAGGGCCACGTCGATCGGATCCCCGTCGGGCTTGGTGGGGACCAGCCTCTTGGCCTTGCGATGGCGGTTGCGCTGGATCAGTTGATCTGCGGCCTTGAGGATATTGGCTGCGCTGCGGAAGTTCTCCTCCAACTTGACGACGTGGGCATGGGGCCAGTCCCTCTCAAAGGCCAGGATGTTGCGGATGTCCGCGCCCCGCCACCTGTAGATGGACTGGTCCGGGTCGCCCGTCGCGCAGATGTTCCCATGTGCGCTGGCCAGGGCCTTGGCGATGCGGTACTGGGCATGGTTGGTGTCCTGGTACTCGTCGATCAGGAGGAACTGAAGCCGGTCCTGAACCTCGCGGCAGACCTCGGCCTGGCCCTCCAAGAGGATCGCGGTCTTGGCCAGCAGGTCGTCGAAGTCGAGGGCGTTCTGGCTCGCCAGCAGGGCCTGATACCGGGCGTACGCCCTGGACAGGGCCTTGGAGAAGAAGTCCTGGGCGGAGGCGGAGAAGGCCTCTGCACCCACGAGCTTGTTCTTCAGAGTGGAGACTGCGTCCAGCAGCCTCGCAGGCGAGAACTGGGTACTGTCGATTTCACAGTCCTTCAGGGCCTGCTTCATGCACTTGGATTGGTCGGCCGTGTCGTAGATGCTGAACCCCGGCTGCACGCCGACGGCCCTGCCGTACTGGCGGAGCAGGCGGACACACAGGGAGTGGAAGGTGCTGATCTGCGGGCCCCTGGGCACGTCCAGGGACTGGGCCCTCTGCCGCATCTCCTCTGCGGCCTTGTTGGTGAAGGTGATCGCACACACGGACCACGGGCGCACGCCGGATCGGATCAGGACCGCGATCCGGTACGTGATCACGCGGGTCTTGCCGCTGCCGGGGCCTGCAAGGACCAACAACGGTCCCTCCTTGTGGAGGACCGCCTCTCTCTGGGAGGCAGTCAGGGCATCGAGGATGAGTCCAGCCATAGACGGTGGATTATGCAGCAGGACCTCGGGAGGATCAAGGGCGGATGCAGGCCGGCTATGCCTGAAGCCTCCGGCCCCGCACAGCAGAGAAGACCATGCCCAAGGCCGCGAGGCCCACAGCGCCCAGGAACCCCCATCTCATGCCGGTGACCACCCCCCCCGCCTCATCTGCCGCCTGGGCCTGGGCCGTGGCCAGGATCGCACCGACCAGGCCCACGCCCACGACCATGCCCACATTGCGGGCCGTGGCCAGCACGCCGGAGGCAATGCCCCGACGGTGTGCGGGGGCCGCACCCAGCAGTGCGCTGTTGTTGGGCGACACGAAGATCCCCGCACCAAGGCCGACCACGGCGAGGCCCGCAGTCACATGGGCCATGGGCGAATCCACCTGCAGCCGCGAAGGGACCCACAGCCCGATGCCCAGGATCGCCATGCCGGGCGTGGCCACGAGCCGGGTCCCCAGGCGGTCCGACAAGGTCCCGCTCAGGGGCGCGGCCAGGGCCATGACGACCGGCTGGGCAGCGAGGATGATCCCAGCCTGGCTGGCATCGAGTCCACGGGCCTGGATCAGGTAGAACGGCAGGCCGAACGTCGCGGCGGACATGCACAGGTAGTTGAGCAGCGCGCTGGCCGCTGCAGCCGAGAAGGACCTGGACCGAAACAAGCCCAGGTCGAGCATGGGCTGGGCACAGCGGCGTTCGATCCATAGGAAGGCCAGCCCCAGCGCACAAGCCGCACCCACGAGGCCCAGTACGGCCGGCGATGCCCAGCCCCAGTCATGGCCCCGATTCAGGGCAAGGAGCAAGGCCACAAGGCCGGCCAGGAACGTGCCCGCCCCAGCCAGGTCGAACCGCTCCTCGCGGCCCGGCGAGGCGGGCGCGTCAGGGGGGATGGAGCGGAGGCTCAGCACGATCGCCAGGAGCCCGACCGGGATGTTGATGAAGAACACGGCCCGCCAGCCCAGGTGCGCGGCGAGCCACCCGCCCAGCGACGGCCCGGCGCACAGGCCCAGGTAGGTCATGGCCGCCTGGATGCCCAGGGCCTGACCTCGCTGGGTGGACGGGAAGTGCTGGGTCAGGATGGCCGGGGAATTGGACATGACCATGGCCCCGCCCACGGCCTGCACAGCGCGGAACACGACCAAGGCCGGCACAGAGGGGGACAGCCCGCACAGACCGGAGCCGGCCACAAACACACCGAAGCCGGCCAGGTACACCCTCCGGTGCCCCCGGAGGTCCCCCAGGCGTCCCAGGGCCAGGAGCAGACCGCTGACGCACAAGAGGTACACCGTGGTGACCCATTCGACCTCCGCAAGACCGGCACGGAAGGATCGGCCTATGACCGGCAGCACGGTGTTCGCTACGCTGCCGTCCAGCGCGCCCATGAAGGTCCCCACGCCCACGGCGACCAGAACGGACCATTTGGGGTCTATGCGCATGGGAGGCGGGACCTGGGATCCGGGCGAGAGGAATCCGGCTCAGGAGAAGTCATAGTGCTTGACCACGGCCTCGTGCACCTGCCAGACACACTCCAGGCCCTTGGGCAGGACCACCAGGTCCCCCGGCCCGAAGCAGACCGAGTGTTCGCGGTCCCGCACGGTGACCTTGCCCTGCACAATCAGGCAGGTCTCGTCCGCGGTGTAGACCCAGTCGAAGGTGCTGGGCTCGCACCGCCACACCGGCCAGGCCGCGCAGGTCCGGACCTCTTGTTCTGTGGGCCTGCGAACCACCACGTCCCTTACAGTAGGCATCCGGATACCCCCGAATCCATGGTCTTGCCCGGGCGAGCCGGTCGGACCAGCCCGGATCGGCATGCGATGCGGCCCGTGCGGAGGGCACCCCTCCACGCATCTACGGCACTGCCCCCGGGCCCGCGGGCTGGTTCTGTTGGGGCGTATCCCGCATCTGCTGGTCCACCTGCATCAACTGCTCGAAGAGCTTGGGCCGCTCTTCCTGGATGCGGGCCTTGAGGTTCTCCTGCAGATAGGGAGGATACTGCGGGTCTTGGAGCAGGTCCACCAGGGCGGTGTACCGCATTCGCGCAAAATCCGGCAGGGCCAGACGCGTGTCGCCCAGATTCTCCTTCTGATAGTAATCGTAGACCTGCCGGGCCAGGGTCTCGCTGCCGAAGGCCTCGTCGTCGGAGCCGATGGCATAGTAGTAGTAGCTCTCCTTGAGGAGCGAAAGGACCTGCTCGGTGGCGTCGTGGATCCCCAGCCCGTCCAGCTCCTCGACGAACCGAAGCCGGCAGAACTCACTGAGGGGCAGATTGAACTCGGGCAGGGGATACAGACTCCTCATCTCCCGATAGATCCGCTCGGCCTGTGCCACCAGGCCGGCCTGGTAGAAGGAAAGGATGGCATTCTTGAGCATGTTGCGGTGGCCGGTCCCCAGGGATTCCTCCCTGCTGCCGCTCGTGTCGTACTTGTCCAGCAGGGCCAGCAGGGCGCGGTGATAGCGGTCGAACATCCTCAGGTCCGGCCTCAGGAACACATCGGTCACGAGGGTAGGCGCCTCCGCGGGGCCGCCCTCCGTGTTGGGATCGCTGACCATCACGTTGAAGAAGAGGAGCCTGCCGTATCGGAAGAGGTTCTGAAGGCTGTGGATGATGATCCGGTCCGTGTTCAGCTCCACGGTCTCGAGCGACCGGCCTTCGTCCTGGGCGGCGATCTGGAGGCCTTTGGCTGCCCAGTAGATGGCGTGCGTGTCGGGGTGGCGCCAGTCCAGGGGGATCACATGGTTGGGGTCGTTGAAGTCCACAGGCCCGTACTGCCGGTTCAGCTCCACCATGAAGGCGGGGTCCATCTTCCAGACGTGACGGACCTGATGGGCCTTGGCCATGATGCCGAACTGCCGGATCGCGGGCGTGCCTTCGAAGGACTCGAGCACGCGCCGGGCCGCGGGCCCGTACCGATTGGGGTCCTGAACCAGGGCCAGGTACCGCCCCGCGAACTGCTCGGGTTCGGCAAAGGCGGGGTCCGCGCCCCGCAGGGCCTCGATCAGCGGCTGGACATTGGGGTCCGAGGCGATCTGGGGCCAGTCCGTGGGGGCCTTGGCCAGGGCCTCGAAGAAGCCCTGGTCCGCGCCCTCGACCACGGGTCCGATCTCGCGCGCGAACTGGATCTTGTAGTACTTCTGGGCCTCGTCCGTGATCCCGCCCATCTTGTGCTGGAAGATCCGACCCAACTCCCGATAGAGGGCGAGGCTCTTGGGGTTGAGGGGGATGCCCTGGTCCCGCAACAGCTCATAGCCGTTCTTGACCCACCGCCACCGCTGGTCCGGCTGGGTGGCCGGAATGGCCACCGAGATGTTGTAGGCCATGTTCCAGGCCTGAAACTCCCACACCGCCGCGAATCGCGGCTGGAGCCGGGTGATCCACTCGGCCATCTGGCGGGCGTCGAAGAACTGGCCCTGCTCCTTGAGCGCGTCGGCCCGCATCCAGAGGATATCCACCACCAGACCGCGAAAGGCCCCCATGGCCACAGTGGCCCACGCCAGGGAAGGAGGGGCATTCTCCACGGGGTCGTTGATCACGAGCTTCATCGCCTTGCGATGGGCGTTGATGGAGTCGAGCTGCGAGCCCGCGGTCCACAGGAGCCCTGCAGCCAGCACCCCGCACACGATCCAGACTGAGAGGTCACGCCAACGCATGGACCCATCCCGGGCTCAGCGCCCTGTGCTCTGCGGGCGGCAGGTTCGTCATACGGTTGTCCTCGCGATCTCGCGGGAGCGGAAGATCCACAGGCCCAGGGCCAGGAGGGCGATCGCCTTGATCAGGAGAACCCCCCCGCCGACCCAGGCCACCAGCGACCACGGGATCAGCCGACCCGCGACCAGGAAGCCCGTGGGGTTGGTCCGGTCGAATTGGGGCAGCATCTGGACCAGGACCTTCAAGGTGTAGCTGTAGATCAGGCTCAGGTTCTGCCCCAGGTAGGTGAAGGACTCCAGGACGAAGCCGCTGGCCGTGCCGGTCACAAACACAACCAGGCACAGAAGCACGGCCACGGGCAGCGAGAGAAACGACGCAGCGAAGACCCCCAGCGCGGCCAGAAACACCAGACGCACCCAGATCAGCAGGACCGCCCTCAGGAAGTTGGGCAGGAACCCCTCCGCCTTGTACAGGACCTCGAACCCACCCTGGATGGGGAAGATCAGTACGGTCTCGTTGACGGGGTCATTGAGAAAGGCCACGGCCAGGTATCCATCCTTGGCCAGGACATCGCCCGGGACCTCGATCTCATGCTGCGCGCGAATCAAGTCCTTGCGGGCCGCGCGGAAGATCGGGGTCCCTGTCTGCACGCCGCTCTGTAGCTGCCGGAGGTCCCCGATCATCCACTTGCTGTAGACCTGCTCGTCCACGGGGTTGACCGAGGCCTCGATCTTGAACCGCACGAACAGGCTCCCGTTCGGGTCGGCCATCCGGACGTCGGTGAACTCCCAGAGAAGGTCCTGGCCCGCGCCCGCTGCCCGCTTCTCCAGCCTCTTCTGCTGGGTCAGGCGGGCCATCACGGCATCCTTGGGCATGCCTTCGAAGAACTGCTCCAGCTCATGGCTCCGGACGAGCTTCTGATACTCCGCCTCCACCTCCTCGGTGAGGTCCGTCTCCTTGGGCAAGAGCCCCTTGCGCGCAGTGAAGAACTCGTTGGCCAACTGGGACCGGTCTGCCTCGGTCGCCTCCACGAATCGAGGCCCATACACGGTCATCCCATAGATCAGTGCACACAGGCCCACGAGCAGAACCGTTCCCACAAACAACACGCCCAGGAACTTGCCCAACAGGAACTCGTGCCTCCGGACCGGCTTGGTCAGGACCGTGTAGACCTGTCGCTGAACGAGGTCCGCCGTGACGGACCGGGTGATCGCGAAGATCGTCAACAGGGACAACAGGAGTCCCACCAGAGACAGCCCGTAACTGATGAAGGTCTGGATCCGGCCCTTGAGGGTCCCGTCCCCTGTGGCGCTGAAGGCCATCACGGGCAACAGGACCGCCAGCAGGAGGGCGAAGACCACGGCGATCCGCATCCGCACGACCTGCTTGACTGTGTTGACGGCCACAGCCAGGACCCTGTGCATGGCCACCCCCTATCCCTGATCCCCTGGTCCGTGCGCGTCAGCTCCGGACCCCGGCTCCGGGTTCACCAGCCGATCCAGAACGGCCCGCCGTGTCGAGATGGGGGTCTGGACAGGCCCGGCGCCAGAGGGGGGGGATTCGGCCTCGCCTGCAGGCGAGGGTCGCGAAGCATCCTCGCGGACCAAGTCCTCGAGCACGCCCCGGCGATCCTGCCCCGCTGTCAGGAAGCCCCCGATCCGGGTCGTGCTCACCGCCCCGCTCGTGGGCTGGGCTTGAGCTTGGGCCTCCGACACAATCCGAACGAAGTAGGTCTCGAGCCTCTCCATGGGCGCAGAGATCTCGCAGTCCGCGCCTTCCGAAGAGAGGACCTGGCGGATCCGGTCCAGGGTCTCCTGGGTCAGGGGGCCGGTGGTGATCTGACGCCTGTCCGCCTGAAGGAGCAGGTCTTGGACCGCACCCTCGGCCCGGATCTTGCCCCCGTACAGGATCGCGATCCGGTCGCACACATCCTCCACGTCGGCCAAAAGGTGGCTGCACAGGAGCACGGTCTTGCCCCGCCGCGAGAGGGTCAGGATGAGGTCCTTGATCTGGCGGGTCCCGATCGGGTCCAGGCCTGTGGTCGGCTCGTCCAGGATCAGGAGGTCCGGGTCGTTGATGAGGGCTTGGGCCAGGCCGATCCTGCGGGCCATGCCTTTCGAGAAGGTCCCCACCGGCCTGTGTGCCACGGCCTTGAGCCCCACCATATCCAGGAGGACCTCGATCCGCTCCTTGCGGACCCGGCTCGGCAGACCGAAGAGCCGTCCGTAGAAGTCGAGGGTCTCCCGGGGCGTGAGGTAGCGGTAGAGATACGACTCCTCGGGCAGGTACCCGATCCGGGCGCTGACCGTGGGGTCTGCCCCCTCTCCACCCAGAACCAGGGCCTTGCCCCGGGTCGGGTAGAGCAGGCCCAGCAGCATCTTGAGCGTCGTGGTCTTGCCCGATCCGTTCGGCCCCAGCAGACCGTAGACCTCGTTTCCCCGGACCTTGAGATTGAGGTCCTCCACCGCATAGACCTTCGTCCTGCCCCACCAATCGCCGAAGGTCTTGGTCAGGGAGATCGTTTCAATGGCGTAGTCCATATCCCTCTCTGGAATTCAGAATCCGGAAGACAGAAGCCGGAACAAGGAAAGGGAGAGGGTCTTCTTAATTCCGGCCCCTGGATTCTGGCTTCTATCCATGCTCCGTATCCTCTCCGAACCGAACCAAGCGGGCCGAGTTGAAGACCACGACGATCGAGCTGGCAAAATGGAACACGGCGGCCAGGGCGGGAGGCACGAATTTGGAGAGGGAGATCCCCAGGACGATGAACAACACCCCAAAGGCGAGGTTCTGGCTGATTACCCTCCGGGTCTTGCGGGAGATCCGGACCAGAAACGGGAGGCGCCTAAGGTCGTCGTTCATCAGGGCGATGGAGGCGGAGTTGATGGCCACGTCACTCCCTGCAGCGCCCATGGCAATCCCCAGGTCCCCTGCAGCCAGGGCCGGGGCGTCGTTGATCCCGTCCCCCACCACCACCACAGTATGGCCCTGGGCCTTGATCTGCTCCACGATGGCCAGCTTGTCCTGGGGGAGGCACTGGGCCTTGAAGTCCGTGCACCCCAGCTCGGCAGCCACGCGACTGGCCACCTCGTTGCGGTCGCCGGTGAGCATGGTGATCCGCTTGACCCCGATCCCCGCCAAGTCAGCCACCGCCTGCTTGGCCTCAGGCCGTGTCTTGTCCTGGAGTCCGATCCAGCCGATGCACCGGCCTGCCCGGGCCACGTACAGGGTGCTGAACCCCTGCTCCTCATGCAGGCTCGGGTCCGGAATCCCCCGCAGGTCGACCCCCTGCTCCTTGAGGAAGCTGTCGCGTCCGACCAGGACCGGCCCGGACTCGAGCCGGGCAATCACACCCTTGCCCGGCACCTCGCGGAACTCCGCAGCCGGGCTCAGGGTCAGGTTGGCCTCCCTGGCTAGCTCCTGCAGGGCCCTCGCTGCCGGGTGTCTGCTCATCTTCTCCGCCCCCGCGGCCACACCCAAGAGCTCGGCCGCTTCCACACCCTCCGTCGGCGTGAGCTTGGTGACCACAAGGCGGCCCGTGGTGACCGTACCGGTCTTGTCGAAGACCAGGGCCGTGAGTTTACCCACGACCTCCAGGTCGGCCACGTTCTTGACCAGGACACCCATTCGCGCGGCTGCGGAGATGGCCGCGACCATGGCTGTGGGCGTGGCCAGGATCAGGGCACATGGGCAGGAGATGACCAGAATCGTGATGGTCTGGTTCACGTTGCGGGTGAAGAACCAGACGATGGCCGCAATCATCAGGATCGTGGGCACGTACCAGCGGATGTACCGATCGATGATCCGCATGATCGGGATCTTGGTCTGTTCGGCCTGGACGATCAGAGACTGGACCTTGCCCAGGGTGGTGTCCCTGCCCGCCCTGGTGACCCGTACGTCCAACACCCCCGTCAGGTTGTTCGTGCCGGCGAAGACCTGCATGCCGGGGACCTTGTCCACGGGTAGAGACTCCCCTGTAATGGTCGCCTCGTTCACCGAGCTCAGGCCGCTGGCGACCTCCCCGTCCGCAGGGACATTGTCCCCGGGCCGCACGCGGATCAGGTCGCCCGGCTTGAGCGCGCTGACCTGGACCTCGGTCTCCCGACCCGCCCCGTCCACAAAGTTCGCCTTGGTGGGGGTCAGCCGGATCAGGGCCTCAATGGACGCCCTGGCCCCGAGCGCGGTCCGCGTCTCCACCAATTGGCTCAGGAGCATGAAGAATCCGATCAGCCCCGCCGCGGCGTAGTCCCGAGTCGAGAAGGCCGCGATGATCCCCAGGGCGGCCAACTCGTCCATGTGCGACTCACCTCGGACCAGGCACTGAAACGCGTGCCAGACCACAGGCAGCCCCAGCAGGATGGCCCCAAGCATGGCGAAGATGTGGGTATTGAAGCTCTCCTGGCCGTAGACCGCACCGCCCAACCGGCTGTTGATCAGGAGCACCCCGCCGGCCAGCGTGCCCAGAAGGGCCAGACTCACCCGCACCTGCTGGCCATGGGTGTGATCCGCTGTCATGTCCTCTTTGAAATGGAGATGATCGTGTGCCATCGTCTTGTCGCTCGGGCCCTATGGATTGCCGCCGCCTGATGGGGGCTGCAGAGTCCTGGCCCGGACCGTGGGGTCACGGTTGAGCAGGACCCGCAGCTCGCGCTGCCTGCCGCTCGCGGGCTGGACCAGGAACTTCTCCTCCACGCCCGCCAACACCTCGGCCACGGCATCCAGGTACAGGTTGTGCACAACCAGGTAGGGCCTGCTGCGATACTCGGGCAGCAGCCGCTGGAAGTACTCCGCACTGGACCTGGCCGACTCCACCACCGTGGTCCTGTACGCCCTCGCCTCGGCCAGCCGGGTCTGGCACTCTCCGGCGGCTTGGGACCACAGGCTCTCCACTCGCTGGGCCTCGGCGTCGCGCTGCTGCAGGGCCTCCGCCAGCTCCGCAGCCACCGGGCCGGCCGCCTCGTTCAGCGTGGCCTGGGCCGTGGCCTGCGCGGTGCTGACCTGGGTCCTCGCCTGCTGGCTGGCGGTGATGAACGCCGTGAATGCCTCGTCCACCTGGCGGGGCCAGGTGAACGCCGTCAAGGTCACCGAGACCACCCGCACGCCGCTGTCCAGGCTTGCCATCTGCGCCTGGACCAGGTCCCTGACCTGGGAGGGAATACGGTCCTTGCTGGCGATCAACTCGTCGATGTTGTAGTGGGCCAAGGTCTGGACGACCGCCTCCTCCACCGAGGCCTGGAGGATCGGACTGATGCCCTTCATCATCAGGGCATAGTAGTCCTCTCCCGGCCGCGGGGTCTCCACCAGGACGTTCTTGAAGAACGCCCGGACGTCGGAGATCTCATAGATGACCTGCCACTTCGAGTGGACGATGCTGTAGTCGTCCCTACCGAGCGAGGACCCGTGACGGACCCCGGCCCCCCCCATGCCCTCCACCAGGCTGGCCAGGTCCTCGCCCCGTGCCAGGCAGTAGCCCTCGATCAGGGGGTCGAGCTTGTCCGGGGGCCTCCACTGCGACCGAGTCCGATCGCTCAGGACCTCGTCTGCAGTCTGAAAGTACCAGAAGGTGTTGACCGCCAGATTGGTCTTGGTCGACACAGGGATCTTGACCAACTCCTCGACCGGATAGGGCCACACAAACCGCAGGCCGCTCTTGATCGCGACCTCGCCGTCCGGCCCGGTCCGGATCTGACCGAAGCGGAGCAGGATACCCTGCTCTTGGGGACCGATGGCCTGGAAGCAGGTGGCCACAAAGGCCACAGCGATACCCACCATGATCACCTTGAGGATGATGAAGCTGATCCGCAGGGCCTCGGCCAGGGAGCGGCTCGCGGAGTCGAACTTCGCCGTATCCAGCGGTTCGGGCGAGCCGGCAGCGTGGTCTGCATGGGAATGGGGTCTGTCGTGTCGTGTCTCTGCCATATCCCGCTCATCGCCTCCAGCTGTTCGGGTCCGGCAGGTCCTTGAGGAGCTTGAACGGCTCCACGTCCATGGGCACAACGAACGTGGTCCCCTTCGTGAACATGGTCTTGAGCGCCTCCAGGTTCTTCAGGAAGAGCGCAAACTGCGGCTCCTGCTCCAGCATCTGATAGTAGCGGGCCGCCTCGGCGTCCCCCTGGCCGCGGATCGCCATGGCCCGGGCGTTCGCAGCGGCCAGGAGCTCCTCCTTCTTGGCCTTGGCGTCGCTCTCTATGGCCTTGGCCTCGGCCTGGCCCTCTGCGATCGTGGCCCGGGTCCGGAGGGTGCGGGCCGCCTTCATGCGATCAAAGACCTTGGCCGTCACATCCTCGCTGACCTTGAGTTGCTTGATCCCCAAGGCAGGCACCTCGATGCCGTACTCCTTCTCCACGGATCTCTTGAAGTCGGCCAGCATCTCGTCCTCGATCTGGGCCAGCCGGACCTGGTTGGGATCGCTGTTGACCAGCTCCCCGAAGTGGTGCTGGCCGAACACACGGTTCTGGGTGTCTTTGACGTGGCTGTACAACTTGTTCTCCGCTCCGGCGATGGACGTGCCCACGGACTTGTAGAATTCCAGGGGGTCGGCGACCCGCCAGATCACGTAGGTCTTGACAATGACCGGAACCGCCCCCCGCGTCGTGGTCTCCGCAAAGTCCCCCTCGAACAGCCGCATGCGCGAGTCAAAGCGGGTGACGCTCTCAATGGGATCGGGCCACTTGACGTGCAGTCCCGGCTCCATCACAGGGCGCACGGGCCGGCCAAACCGCGTGACGAAGGCCACCTCGGTCTGGCGGACCTGGAAGACCACGAGCATAGACAGAAACACAACCACCAGAATCAAGATCAGGATGGGGACGCCTAGGTGTCTCATGGGTTGGACTACTCCTGCAGGGGACCGATGACATCGCCGATATTGGGCATGAGCTTCTCCTGAAGGTCCACGATCAGGACCTCCGCGTCGTTGGGCTCCGCCAGGACCGCCACCTTGCGGACGCCGGACAGGGCCTGGTCCATGGCCTGGAGCCTCTGGTGCTGAGGCACGATCTGCGGCGCGGCCCGGTAGGCCCGGACCTGGCCGTCGAAGCGCACGCCCATGGCATAGGCCTCGCGGGCCCGCCTGTATGCGTAGGACTTGGCCTCACGGAGGGTCTTGAAGACCTCCCCGCTGGCCTGGGCAAAGGCTCGGTCCAGGTCCGCGCCCAGACTCTCCTGCAGGACCCGATCGCCCTCCCGTCCTGCCCTCTGGTACGCGTTGGCCATGTCGTAGAGCCGGTAGGCCCCACCCACCGTGCCGACCAGCTCGCTCAGGTCGCTGTTGTGCTGGCCCAGGGCGGTGAACACCCACGCCTGCTTCTCCTGCACAGCCCCCACCACGGCTTCGTACTCGGCCGCCACCTCGGAGGGCGGGTGAATGCCCTGGACGCCCAGGAACACGATCTGGACGCCCAATCCCTCGCGGTCCGCCGCGTCCTGGATCCGCGAGGTCAGCACCTGCTTGGCCTTCTCACGGCCGGCCCCGAGCAGGCTCTCGCCGATCAACACGCCCCCCATATCGTCCGTCTCGATCCGGGCGCTGGCGGCGAACTGGGTCAGCTCCTGGTAACAGATCGCCTCCAGGGTCTTCTCGGGCTCGCTGTGCTTGTACAGGAAGTCCCGCAGGTCACGGACCTGGTAGTGGACGGGCACATTGGCCTTGACCAGGCTGACCGGAAGGGCCCCGTCGCCGAGTGAGCCCCCTGTGGACTCACTGGCCACGAGCAGACTGTACTCCTCCTGATAGTGGGGCTTGTTCCAAAGCAGTGGGCCCCTCTGCTCCCGGCCTCCCTGGTCGAGCTTCGGCACATAACCGATAGGCAGCTCCATGACCCGGCTCGTAGGATAGGAGCGGGTGAGCTCGAACGGCCACGGCCACTTCAGATGCAGGCCCGGCCCGATGTCTCGAACCGGTCTGCCCAGGCGCTCGACGACCGCCTGGTGCTCGGGCGTGATCACCACCACGCTGCTGACCAGATACAGGGTGACCGCCCCAAACAGGACCAGGGGCACCACGGCCCGCTCCAGCAGCTTGTAGAACCAGGTCTGGGACACCTTGAACCCGAACTGATAGTCCAGGGCGCCGGCCATGCTCTGAACGATGTTGCCCGGCTCGTTGATGAGCCCCAGGATGCGGCTGTCAAAGGCCGCGCGGTCATACTGTCCCCTGAGTCTGGGCCGGTAGATGTCCAGGACCGCATTGAGCAGGGTCTCCACAGCCAGAAGGACCAGGAGGATGGGAACCACGTAGGCCAGGGTCCGCTCGATCCACAGGACCTGGAACTGGGCAAAGGCCAGGCCCACGGCCAGGAAGAAGGAGACCACGGCCACGGCCAGGAAGGAACTGCCGCCAGCCCTCAGCGGCCGCCACTCGACCTGGGCCGACATGCCCGTGCTGTAGCGGGACATCAAGAACGTGGCGAAGGCCACGGCGACCATGACAATCGAGCCCACGAGGGGCTGCTTGACCTGCGCATCCAGATCGCTCAGGCCGTATCTCCAGATCACCCAGGCCAGGCCCAACTGCACTGCGGCGATCAGGACCCCGGAGACAGGGAGGAACCACCTCTCGAAGACCTCCAGCCGCCTCTGTGCCACTGCAGCCAGGGATGCCCGCTCCGCCCCGCCCTGGAAGAGCGTGGAGCCCTTCCCGTCCTTCGACAGTTGAACGAGGTCGAGTCTCTCCTGTTCGGCCAGGCCCCGCAGACGAAATTGAACCGCCAGCACAAACCAGATCGGCAGTGTGGACAGGATCTGCCAGGCCACAGCGGACACGGCAGTGAAGCCGCACCATCGGCCCACAAAGAAGGCCACGCCGAACAGAACCCCCCCCACCGCGAGCGACAACCAAGACAGGTGCTCAGGAGCTTGCGAAGACTTGGTCATTGTGATTGGACATCACTCCAAAAGGGTCCACGGCCCGCTCCGGGCCCCTGGCCAATAAGCCCTTCCCAACGCGGGACTTCGGCACCATCACGGCAAACGCTGCCAGAGTGTAGAGACAGCCCAGGGAAAAATCAACAACGGATACGAAACGAAATGGCCCCTGGTTCGTATTGCCTGTTGCATCGTCTGTGGTGTATCTTACGCGTATGCACAAATTGTTGGCCATTGCCCAGAATACCTTCACAGAGACCCTGCGACAGCCGATCTACGCAGTCCTGGTAACCTGCGCAATCCTCCTCTTCCTCGTGAGCCCGTCTCTGAGCATGTACACCATGGACGACGACAACAAGCTCCTGCGGGACCTTGGGCTCTCCACCCTGTTTCTGACGAGCCTGTTCATTGCCATCTTCTCAGCGTCGGGCGCAATCGCCGAAGAGGTGGAGAACAGGACCATCACCACGGTCCTGAGCAAGCCCGTGCCCCGTCCGGTCTTCATCGCAGCCAAGTTCATGGGTGTTGCGGCCGCCCTGTCGGTGGCCCACCTGATCGGCACCATGGCCCTGCTCATGGCCATCCGACACGGCGTGCTCGAGTCGGCAGGAGACACCCGCGACTGGACGGTCCTGACCGGGGCCGGCCTGGCGATTCTGGCCACCGTCGTTCTCGCGGGCCTGTTCAACTACTGGTTTGACTGGAAGTTCTCCTCCACCGCCATGGTCCTATTGGCCCTGTTCGGCGGGATCGCAATGGTGTTCCTGGCCCTGTTCAACAAGGACTGGCAGTTCAGCCCGGCGGAGAACGCCTTCCACCTGACCGACGTGGTCGGGTCGGTCCTTCTTTGGCTGGCGGCCTTGATCGTCGCCGCCCTGGCCTTGGCCCTGTCCACGCGATTCAGCCTCATGGTCACGCTCTCGGCCTGCGTGGGGGTGTTTCTCCTGGGCCTGATCAGCGACTACGTGTTCGGGCGAATCGCAGACACCTCCTGGTGGGCCGCCCTGGGCCGGTATCTGATCCCGAATCTCCAGGTCTTCTGGATCAGCGACGCCATCTACGAAGGCACGGTGGTGCCTCTGCGATACGTGGGCATTGCCGCGGCCTACGCCCTTTGCTACACCGGCGGCATCCTGGCCGTGGCCGTTGCCCTGTTCCAGAGACGCCAGGCGGGCTGATCCGGTCCCTCGCCCGGGCCGTGCGGCCGGCGATCAGGGGATTCCCCACAAGGACACACCCGGAGGCGTACCCGCTGCGGTGGGCTGAGGACAAACGAGGCCGAGAACGCAGCAGCCGGTCAACAGGACCGCTCGCTGTGAGAAATGCCGCTAGGCCCTGCACTGGCCCAGCCCGTACCGCTTCATCTTCTTGTACAAGGTGGTCCGGTTGATGCCCAGGGCCTTGGCGGTCTGTTGCCGGTTCCCTTTGTGCGCCTCCAGGGTCTGGAGGATCAGTCTCTTCTCGGGTTCGGCCCTGGCCTGCTTGAAGCTCACGACGTCCGGCGCCGGGGACGGGTGCCCCCCTCCCACCCGGACGGCCGCCGGCAGATCTTGACCCTGGATCATCGGCCCCTTGCCCAGCAGGACCGCACGCTCGAGCACGTTCTCGAGCTCGCGGACATTGCCCGGCCAGGAGTACCTCTCCAGACACTCCATGGCTTGATCGCTGATCCCCTGCTTGGGGCGGCCGTGCCGGGCCGCGTACATCTCCAGGAAGTGCCGGGCCAACAGGGGGATGTCCCCGACCCGCTCCCGCAATGGGGGCAGGTCTATGCTCACGACGTTGATGCGATAGTACAGGTCCTCGCGGAAACGGCCCTCCTGGACCTCCCTGGCCAGGTCCTTGTTCGTGGCCAGGACGATCCGCGTGTCCACGGTGTGGGTCTTGTTGCTGCCGACCGCCTCGAACTGGCGCTCCTCCAGGATCCGCAGGAGCTTGACCTGGAGGGCCGGCGAGGCGTTTCCGATCTCGTCCAGGAAGATCGTGCCCCTGTGAGCGGCCAGGAACTTGCCCTCCTTGTTCGCGACCGCCCCGGTGAAGGCCCCTCGCACGTGCCCGAACATCTCGCTCTCCAACAGGCTCTCCGGAAGGGCCCCGCAACTGACCTCCACAAAGGGGCCCTGTCGCCGCCCCGACTGAAGGTGGATGGTCCGGGCCAGCATGCTCTTGCCCGTACCCGAGGGCCCCGTCATCAGGATCGTGGTATCGCTGTCCGCGACGGCCTCGATCAACTCGAAGATCCGGGCCATCTTGTAGTCCTGGCTCAGGACATTCTCCAAGCTGTACTTGTGCTGGAGCTGCAGACGCAGCCGCTCGTTCTCGGCCAGGAGAAACCGCTGCTTGAGGGCACGCTCCACAGCCAGGCGGAGTTCGTCGTCCACAATGGGCTTGGCCAGGTAGTCGTAGGCCCCTTGTTTGATCGCCCGGACCGCCCCGTCGATCGTGCCATAGCCCGTGATGATGATCACCACTGTGCGGGGGTGGTCACGGCGCACGATCTCCAGCAACTCCAACCCGTCCCCGTCGGGCAGCTGGAGGTCCGCCAGGACCAACGAGAAGGGGCGGACCCCCAACCTGGACACGGCCTGTCGCAGGCTCTCGGCCCCCTCCGCCACATACCCCTCGAGACACAGGAACTCGCAGAGCGAGTCCCGGATGATCTTGTCATCATCCACGACCAAGATCGTACGATCCTTCATCGAACCCTCCTGGTACCTACACGATCTCCGCCACAGGCAGACGCAGGGTAATGATCGCCCCCCCGCGAGGGCCGTTCCCGGCCTCGATCCTTCCCTTGTATCGTTGCACGATGTCCCTGCAGACCGCAAGGCCCAGACCGGTTCCATGCTCCTTGGTAGTAAAGAACGGCTCGAACAGCATCTCCAGGGCCTGCCCGGCGAATCCAGGGCCGGTGTCCCGAAAGGCCATAACCAACACCTGATCCCCTGTTACGGCGCCCTCGATCTCCAGCAGCCCCCCCTCCGGCATGGCATCGTAGGCATTCTTGATCAGATTGCAGAACACCTGGAACAGGTTCCCCCGGCGGATCCGGGGGATACCGGACCCAAAGGACTGTCGGACCTCGATCGATCCTGAGCCGATCCTCCTCGCCTCTGCAGTCCGGATCGCCTCCTGCACCAACTCCTCAAGGCCGCACGTGACCAAGGGGACCGGCATGCCCCTGGAGTACTCCAGCAGATCCCCCACGATCTGGGCCATTCGCACCAGGCCTTCGGTGCACCGCTGCAGGTGTTCCACGGCCTTCTCCGGCTCGCCCTGATCGATTCTCCGCCCGGCCAGGCTGATGTACCGCATTACGCCATCCAAGGGGCTGTTCAGTTCATGGGCGACCTTGGATACGAGCTTGCCCAGACCCGCCGATCGCTCGGCGATCTCGAGCTCGCGGGAAACCCGTAGGGCCTCGGTCACATCCTCGAGGACCACCAAGCCAGCCACAACCTCACGACCCTCTCCCCCCAACGGAGCCAGCGACACGTCGAAGAACCTCGACCCCCGATCCGTGTGCAACGCCACGCCGTCCAGACGCACAGGCTGTCGAGTGCGAAGCACAGAGTCCAGGCAGTCGGCCCACTGCGGACCGGTTGGGCTGGCGAGGCCCGAGGTCAGTGACTTGTCGATCCTGTGTGCGGGAGACAGGATCGCAGACGCCTTTGTATTGCAGGCAACGACATCCAGACCGTCTGAGTAGACGGCTGCTGCCACCGGTAAGGAATCTAGGATAGATTGGAGTGAGAGTGTGATACTACGCAGGCAAGCAGAGTCCCGTATCACACACGAGATTGCCAAATTACAGAGCCTCTCATCCATCTGCTCCTTCATGTCCGCGATAATATGGGTGATGTTGTTGGGTGTCAAGCATGTACGTTGCAGGATGACAACACAGCTCGTCTGCCCAACCAGGACGAACAGTCAACAGGTCCCGCACCCTAATCGGCAACGAGTGAAAGGTTTAGGTCACGACCTCCAAGATCTGGCGGGGTGCTCGCCCCTGAGGCGTGTTGATGGATGTGAACACGAACTGCCTGCTGCGTGGAGAGGCCAAGACCAGGATTCCATTTCAGAATCCCTAAACCGCTGTCTCGGAAGCCGTTACTGGAACCCACGAATGAGTCTGCTGCTGGGCCTCGTGCTGGAACGTCATTTGCCATGGTCTCCTGTGCCGACGCCGAGGATGAGGCGTCGCGTACCATGGATGGCTGACATGCAAGGAGGCATATTTTTCATGGCTACGTCGGACCGCCGGTCTGCGCGGCGGATTTCGGTCCAGTTGGATGTCGTGTACAGGAAGGCTGGCCCCATCGTGGGCCAGCCGAGGTATGCAACGACGCTGGACGTGGGAGTGGGAGGGGCCTGCTTCCGAACCGCAGATGACTCCCTTAGGGTGGGGATGATCCTGGAAGTGGAGTTGCGTGTCCAGCCCAGGGCGGGCGTCCTTGAGACAGGTGGCAGCATGACCGGACTTGCCCAGGTCCTCAGGACGCAACCGTCGCCTCCTGCCCCGGAACGGCCCGGCCCTGACAAGGCCTTCCTCATTGCCGTCAAGTTCTGCCGCAGGCCCACCTTGTCCGCGGTCCAGCCGTCAGAGACGCCACGTGCCCTCGAACACCTCGACAGCGGGACCCGTCATATACACACAACCGTCTGTTGCATGCCAGGTTAGGGACAGATCGCCTCCAGGAAGATGGGCAACGCACGTCCTCTGACTGCGTCCTGTCAAGACCCCGGCCACACAGCACGCACACGCGCCCGTGCCGCAGGCCAGCGTGATCCCGCTACCGCGTTCCCACGTGCGGACCAGCAGGTCGTTCGGGCCGCTCGTCTGGACGAAGTGGACATTGGTTCGCTGGGGGAACAAGGGGTGGTGCTCCACCAAGGGGCCGAACCGAGCCAGGTCCACTCCGGCCACGTCGTCTGTGAAGAAGACCGCGTGGGGATTCCCCATGGACACGCAGGTCACAGCAAGTCCGAGGCCGCACATATCCACCGGTCTTTCAACCACCTGACTGCCTTTCAAGAGGACCGGCACCTCCGCTGGGTCGAGCACGGGAACACCCATGTTGACACATATGTTGCACACCTTCCCGTGGTCGTCCGTGGCCAGGCCCACGGTCAAGACCCCTCTCCCCGTCTCGACAGCCAAGGAGGCGTTGAAGGAGGCCGGCTGCCCGGACAGGCCAAACGGCCCCCTCGAGCGGGCCAGGCGATGCTCCAGCACGTACTTGGCCACGCACCTCAGCCCGTTTCCGCACATCTGGGCCTCGGATCCGTCCGCGTTGAAGATCCGCATCCGGGCATCCGCCCTACTGGACGGCTCGATCAAGATCAGCCCGTCCGCGCCGACCCCAAGGTGGCGGTCACTGAGCAGAGGTGCGATGCTGGATGGGTTATCCACCTCATCTTGAAAGGCATCGACAAACACATAGTCATTGCCCAAGCCATGCATCTTTACGAACTTAAGTTCTCTCATATGGCACCTGTACACCCGAACTCACCAGTTGCAGCACTCACCGCATCGTCCTGCAACACATGCAGCCCCCCCTCCACTCAGACGTCCTGGGCACCCTGCCGCGCACGACGACCGGCCGAACCTGAGCCTACGGCACAGTGCCTCTGAAAGCAAGTCGCGTCTGTCCGCACACCCTGGGCAGCGCGCGGGCCCCGCAGCTTGCGAGTGGTGCACCCCCGCGTTATGATTGCCGCCGTATGAGACTCAACTGGGCCACCCGCATCACGATCCTCAGAATCCTCCTGATCGTGCCGTTTGTCAGTTGCATGCTCCACGTCAACGACGCGAGTCAGACCCCGGCCCGTCAGGCATGGGCAAGATACACGGCCATTGTCCTCTACGTGGCCATGGCGGTCAGCGACGGAGTGGACGGGTACTTGGCCAGGTCGCGAGGGCAGATCACACGGCTGGGCACGTTCCTGGATCCCCTCGCGGACAAGCTGTTGATCACCTCTGCCTGTCTCCTGCTGGCCTCCAGACAGACCCAGGTGCCCGGGTTCCTGATCCCTGTCACCGTTGTGGTGCTGATCATCGCCAAGGATGTGCTCCTCTTGATCGGGTTCATAATCGTGGTCCTGGCCACCTCACAGGTCCGAATCCAGCCGGTCCTCGCCGGCAAGGCCTCCACGGCCCTCCAGTTGATCATGGTCGCTGCAGTCCTCATCTCGCCCGAGGCGTCCAGGTGGATTCCGGGCTGGATCTGGGTGCTCCGGGTGCTCTGGTGGTCCGCTGCAGCCGGTGCCGTTGTTGCCGCCTTGGTTTACATCCGCAACGGCAGCCGCTATATTGAGTCCTATGAGACGACCGACGTGCGAAAACCGTCGTGAGGAGCCTGTGCCTGCGGTTTCGGATGACCTGTCCTCCCTCTTCAGCGATATCCCCGCAGTCCTGGAGGACCTTCGCCAGGGCAAGATGATCGTGCTCGTCGACGCCGAAGACCGCGAGAACGAGGGCGATCTGGTGTGCGCGGCCCAGCACATCACGCCGGATGGCATCAACTTCATGGCCCGGTATGCCCGCGGCCTGATCTGCCTTCCCATGACTCCAGAGCGATGTGACGCACTGGCCCTGCACCCGCAATCCCTGGAGAACACTGCAGCCCTGCAGACTGCCTTCACCGTGAGCGTGGATGCGGCCCGGGGCATCACGACCGGCATCTCCGCCCCAGACCGGGCCAGGACCATCACGGTCGCGATCGACGACAAGGCCCGGCCGCAGGACCTGGCCAGGCCCGGCCACGTGTTCCCCCTTCGGGCCAAGAAGGGAGGCGTGTTGGTGCGGGCCGGCCAGACCGAGGGGGCGGTGGATCTGATGACCTTGGCGGGCCTGATCCCAGCGGGGGTGATCTGCGAGATCATGAACGAGGACGGGTCCATGGCCCGCGTACCCGACCTGGTGGCCTTCTGCCAGAGGCATCACCTGCGCATGACCAGCATCGCCAAGCTCATTGAGCACCGGCTCCAACGGGAGAGCCAGATCGAACGGATCGAATCCGTGCACCTCCCCACGGACTACGGGGACTTCAGGCTGGTCGCCTATGGGAGCATCACGTCTGCCGAGCCCCACCTGGCCCTGTGCAAGGGAGACATCGGCAGACTCGACGAGCAGGGGCGGCCCGTGGAGCACCCGGATCCGGTCCTGATCCGGGTGCACTCAGAGTGTCTGACCGGGGATCTGTTCCGTTCGCAGCGGTGTGAGTGCGGGGCCCAGTTGGCTGCCGCCATGCAGCGCATCGAGGCGGAGGGTCGGGGGGCCCTGATCTATCTCCGCCAGGAGGGACGCGGCATCGGCCTGGTGAACAAGCTGCGTGCGTACAAGCTCCAGGAGCAGGGGGTGGACACCGTGGATGCCAACCTCCAACTGGGCTTTGCCGCTGACCGCCGCGACTACGGCATCGGGGCCCAGATCTGCCGCGACCTCGGCCTGCGTCAGGTCCGCATCTTGACCAACAACCCCAAGAAGATCTCCCGCCTGGAGGTCTATGGGATCAAGGTGGTCGAGCAGATCCCGCTGCGGATTCAACCCACGGTTCACAACGTGGACTACCTGCGGACCAAGCGGTCTCGGCTGGGCCACCTTCTGGATGAGGACCTGTGACCGCGAATCGGACAGCCCATGCGGCCGTGACCGCCGGATTGGTGTTCTGTGCATGCTTAGGCGGCTGCAGCCCGAGCCCATCCGCTCAGACAGCCGGGCCGGTGCCTGCCCCCCCCGCCGATTCCCTGCTGGCCTTCGTCCCCGCCCGCATCGCCATCGCACCGTGGACGGAGATCCGGAGCGAGCAGAACCAAGGAGGCACCCTGCAGATCCGTACGTTCGTCCGGCTCACGGATGCCTACGGATCCGACATCAAGGCCCCCGGGACCTTCCGTTTCGAGCTCTACGAGAGACTGCCTCGATCCGTGGAGGCCAGGGGCAAGCGACTGGTCCTCTGGCCGGACTACGATCTGACCGGGGCGGAGCAGAACCAGGTGTATTGGCGGGACTTCCTGCGGGCGTATGAGTTCAACCTGGATCTCGAGCCCGCCTACGGAGGCCCCTGTATCCTCGAGGCCACGTTCATTCCGCCCGGGGGCAGGCGGCTGACCGCCCAGCACCCGCTACCCGGGGCCAAGTGAGGCCAGGCCGGATCCCCCATGCAAGGACCCTCGCGCATGGCCCTAGTCGATCCCCGCAACGCCCTCCATGCGGCCCTGGCCGCTCCACCGCTCCAGGCCATCCCATAGGGTGCCGGCTCGCTGGGCTGGGACCGTCACGTGGAGGACCGCCGCAGGACCGAGCCGATCCTCCAACTGCTGGAAGTAGAGGCTTCGGGGCCAGACATGTGTGCCTGGCCATTCCCAGAATCCCAGCGGCTCCTCAGGCGCCCAGGTCCCCAGGCTCAGTCTCCCTACGACCCCAATGCCCCAGTTCATGGCCCCCGGGGGCGTATGACAGGTCGTCGAGGCCTCGCAGTTCCAAAACAGGGTCTGGGCCCCGGACCAGCCGTGTCCGCTTCCGGAGGACCGCCGGTTCTCCACCGCCAGCTCGGCCACCCTGACGTTGTCGAACAGTGTGGCCTCTGCGTAGCGGTGGTGATTCCCGGAGTCCGCATGACTGTTCACGGCCAGGCAGTCCACAAAGGCATTGGGCCCCGGCACCCTCGACCCCGTCACGTAGTCGTGCCGGCCTTCTCTCGCAAAGCACCGCTGCACCAGCACGAAGCAGCAGTCATCCAGGTTGAACGCGTACCGCCGGCCGCCCGTGATCTGGGACTTGGGGTCCAGACACGCGCAATCCTCAACGGTCACACGCAGGGAACCTTGCCCGACGCTGACGCACGAGTATCCGAAGTACCTGGAGGTCACCTGCCGGACCCAGGCGTCTTCCACATTGGACAGATGGACGCCGTTCCATCCGTGGGTCTCATCCCCCGGGGCATCGAACTCGGACTCCAGCCAGAGGTTCTCGACTCCGACGCGGCAGATCCGGTCGCCTGCCGAACTCTTGTAGACGGATCCCCCTCCGTACCGCTCGTCCACTGCTTGGACCACGGGCGAGTGGATCTGGATCTCCTCCCCCACGATGGAGGTAATCACCCGCTCCCACCGGTCTTCATACTGGGAAGCAGTCCATCCGTACGGCCCCATGGCCAGGTCCTCGACCCACAGGTCGTTGGTCTGGCGATGGACGACGATCCGGTCCCCCACAGAGAATCCCTCCACAGGGGAGACTCGGAACCGGACGGCCCCGACCGGTACAAACGGGTCCAGGATCCTGGCCCGCGTGTTGGGCAAGTCCGCCCTGGGCCCCCCGCGCACGGCGATCAGGGTGTCTGCGTCCTGGCCTGTGTCCACGAGCACGGTCCCGTCCGGGGCCTGACCCTCTCCCCGGAGCACCACGCCGCTGGCCGTGAGGTTCAGAGTCCCCTCCACCTCATACCTGCCTGCCTTCAGGAGCACGGCCCCTCTGAAGCCGTTGGCATCGCACGGGAGCAGCGACACAGAGTCCAGCGCGGCCTGGATGTGCAGGCGGTCATCCCCACGGATGGGCGAAACGACGGCTCGGGCGGGCACATTCGGGATCGGCACCCCGCCCTCCCTGTACCCGCAGCAGGACCAATCCGGCAGGCGGTTGAGTCTGCGGTCATCACCGCGGTTCGCATAGGGCGCATAGACCAGTCTGCCGTTGGGATCGGGATAGACCAGGGTGCTGAAAGGGCCATCCAGGCCCACCCCGACCCGGGCAGTCGCCAAGATGGCTGCAAGCACCGCTGCGCGAACCAGCACACCTGACCGAGGTAGCGGGGCTGGACACATACGTCGGCTCTCCGCAGGACCCGGACACACCCGGCCCGCGCAGATTCTGCTCTTGTTGGCCGGAACGGTGCGTCCGGACGGACTTCGCCGGGATGGCCTGCCATGGCCTCGTCGGTAGCGGGCCGCGCTACGCGCAGACGCGATCAGTACTGGATCGCGCGAGGCAGATCCTTGGCCCCCTTGATCCAGTCCTCAATCTGGGACTCGACCGGGACCCTGCGCACAAGCTTCTTCTCCTTGTTGACGTCGGCCAGGGCCTGGGCCAGGTTGGCCGCATTGCGTTGGGCCAATTCGCGGACGCTGTCCACACCGGCCGCCTCGAGCAGCTCGGCATACTGAGTCCGGATCCCCTTGATACGGAACAGGTCTGCGTGATTGACCCACCTGAGGATGAGCTTGTCGCTGATGCCGGTCTTCTGTACCAGGGTCTGGCGTCCTTCCGGCGTCGCACCCTTCTCCAGAAGATCGGCCGTGGTGACCACGCCCGCCTGGCTCAGTTTCTCCGCATACACGGGGCCGACCCCCTCGATCTCCTCTACCTTCGCCATCTGATCTCCTTTCCTTGTAGGGCACCATGCCCAACTCAGCCATGAGCTTACCAGCAGGCCGGGGTCTGGTCAATCCAGATCCTGGCCCTTGGGCCGCCCTACCGCTTGAAGACCCTCGAGGCCCCTGTGCGGCCGTTGGTGACCGTGAAGGTCCCGTCCTGAGAGGCCGAGACCTTGATCCACTTGCCGTCCGGCGAGTCCGGCAGGTTGGCGGCGAACTCGGCCGGGGTATTGTCCTCGGGCTGGGCCCTCTCAGACCAGTGCAGTTGGTAGAGTGCCTCCAGGCCCGGCGAGGAACGGAGGACCTTGAGGGCGGCCGGCATGCCCATCTTCCTGGCCCCGTTGTCCATGATCGCCACCCTGGGCCGGATCGCGTGGACCAGGGCCGGCGAGTTGGAGATGTCATGGCCGTGGTGGCTGACCATGAAGAGGTCCACGGTCCCGATGGGGTTGTTCGGGCACATCAGGGCCAGCTCCTTGTTCCAGGTCAGGTCTCCGAGGTCCAGCATACGGAACCGGCCGAAGGTGAAGAGCAGGCCCACGGACTGGGCGTTCTCCGACTCGTCTTCATTGGTCCTGCCCCAGGTCATCGGATGGGTCGTTGGGCACAGGGGATTGGGAGCACCCCCGCCCTCCAGCGGGGTCTTGATGGCCTGGCCCGCGGAGGTCACCACGAGCACGTCGACCCCCTTGAAGGGGATCCGGTCGCCTGGCTTGACGACCCTGTGCCTGGCCTTGGCCCAGCACTCGTCATAGGCCTTGACCGCAGCCGTGGTC
>JAGOQT010000157.1 GCA_018007255.1 Phycisphaerae bacterium
GTGCGTGATCCAGTCGCCTGACCCGGTCTCTGCGACCATGTCGTTGTGCGGCGACTTCGTGAAGTCGGTGTAGGGACCGCCGGTGTACCAGCCGTCGTAGGTGTTGTAGGCCACGAAGTTGCAGTTCGGGAGCCGCTGATCCCCGGTGGCCGCATAGGTCACCAGCCGGGTGGAGTCCGCCTCCTGCCGGATCAGGTCCGCGTAGTGGCCGGCCACGTCCAGCATGGTCTCGTTCCCCGCGCTCCAGAAGAGGATGCTGGGGTGGTTCCAGTTCTGGCGGACCATCTCGCGGGTCAGTCGCTCGCCGTCGGGCGTGATGGTCTTCTGCTCATTGCCCGGGTCCTTCCAGAGCTGGCCCGCGTAGCCGTTCTCGGCCCACACGACCAGGCCCCGCTCGTCCGCGATGTCGTACTCCAGGCGGCTGTGCGGATAGTGGGCAAGTCGGACCATGTTGCAGCCCAGGTCGTCCATCGCCTGCCACTCGCGGCGGAGCTCGTCGTCCTCCACGGCGTTCCAGCAGTATTCGCTCTGGGCGTGCTTGTTCACGCCGCGGAACTGGACCTCCCGTCCGTTCAGGAAGAAGCGATTCGCCTGGACGGCGATCGTGCGAAAGCCCACCCGCTCGGTCACGGCGTCTGTGACCCGTCCGCCGACCAGGACCTCCGTGCGGACCGTGTACAGATGGGGCTGCCGGATATCCCAGAGCCTGGGCCCGGCGACCTTCCCCGCAGCCCGGATCGCGGTCGTCTCCCCGCCGGACAGGGTCTGTCTGTCCTCGAATTCCGCACAGGCCTTGCGATCCGGGTCTGTGACCCGGTGGCGGACCACAACCTCCACGGAGGAGGCAAGGGGGTTCCGCACCACGGTCCTGGCCGCCAGATCGGCGGAGGCCTCGGTGATGTGGCTGGGCGTCAGATAGACCCCGCTCGAGCCCATGTCCGGGAAGATGTGCACTGGGCCGGTCCGGACGAGCCAGGCCTTGCGGAACATCCCGCCGTTGACGTAGTAGAGCGTGGAGCGGGAGAAGCAGTCCTGGGTCTCGGCGTCGCGGTTGGTGACGCGGACGTCCAGTGTGTTGGATTGGCCCGTCTTCAGCTCCGGAGTCAGGTCATAGGCGGAGGCGGAGAACGGCCCCCTGTGCTGGCCGACGTGCACGCCGTTGACGTACACATCCTTTACAGAGGCGGCCCCCTCGAGGAGCAGATACACCCGCCGGCTCGGGTCTGCCTCGGCCGGTGTCAAGGTCCGGCGGTACCAGCCTGCGGCGTTGTCCGGAAGGCCGGACTGGCGGAAGACGTGGGGGATCTGGACGGGCCTCCACTGTGCCGCATCGGGCGGCCGCATGGATGGCAAGGCCGCTGCCGCATCCTCGGCGAACTGCCAGGTCGCCAATGGGATCCGCTCGCGGGGAGGGGACCCGGCCAGGCCTTGCGAGCAGCCTGCTGTCAGGGAGAGGATTGAAAGGCAGGGCAGGAACAGGAGAACGCGACTGCGCAGGGTCATAGGCAGTTCCTCACAAGACCTCGGTTCCGACATCCATATTTCTCTAAACCGCATCTTCACCCTCGTCCATCCAGGCCACCATACCCCATTCCTGGAATACGATCAATGGGCAGATGCGGGTAGCCTGCCGCATGGGTCGTCTTGCCTCTTCGACCGGACCTCAGGAGGCATGCGCGGCCCCGCGCCGCGCAACTGCGTCCTCATACGCAATGGCCCTGGGATGGCCGGGTGGACGCGGGGCCGTGGTCCGGGGCTACGGTCCGCGTCCGCGCCTTGGACGGGTCAGCAGGCCTTTGGATCCGGACCAGGCCTGCGTCCTGGAGCCCCGCCACCAACGTGTAGAGACCGTCTCCTCTGGCCTCCAAGAAGAGATTCGGCAGGGGGACCACCTTGCGGCACTCCTGGATCGCGGCCCGCTTGGCGACAGCCAAGTCCGTTGCGCGGACGGTCAGTGTTGCGCACAGCCTCTGTGCTCCAACGTGCTCTAGATCAATTCTCCACTGGTGCATAGTCCGTTGCCCTCGCTATGGATGAATCTGTTGCGCCTCAGGGACCCCTCGGGTTGGTACAACAAGGCAACCAGCCTGAATCGCAGGCTGCCCTCGGGCTCGTGCGTGAGGACCACGTCGCCGACTTCGGCCCCCAGCAAGGCAATGCCCAGGTCCGTTAAGATCGACACCCTTCCATTCTCGAGGTTGGCGCTCTCAGGAAAGACCAGCTTGACGATGGTGCGACGCCTTGTGTCCGCCTCCTCTATCGCCAGCAGGGAGTTCATGGTGGAGACCCGTGCGGAGACCTGGTCCCACGAGACGACCTGGGCCTCCAGGAGCTTCCGTTCCAGGGATTGGACCAGCCGGCCGTCCCATTCGGCAAGGTCCGTCCGGCTGCGGGTCTCGGCGATCAGCCTCATTAGTTGATCCCGGTCGTGTCGGGTGATCTGGATTGCACGCGCAGTCATGTCTTCTCCTCCAGCGACAGGGGCGACGGCCCTTGTTGGGAGGCCTGCGCCGGAGACACGACCCGTTCGATGCGGAGCCTGCGCATGCCGGACGGCACGGGCCAGTTCACCGTGTCTCCTGCCCGACAGCCCAGGAGTGCGGTCCCGACCGGAGCCAGGACAGACACCCTGCCCCGATCCAGACTGGCCTGGCTGGGGTGTACGACCTGGAGTTGCAGGGATTCCCGGGTGTCCAGGTCCGCGACCCGCACAACGGAGTCCATCGTGACCACGTCCGGAGAGATCTCCGCAGGGATCAGGATCTCGGCCCGCTCCAGCTCCTGCTCAAGGGCCGCCAGGGACGTATCCCACCGCCCCACGGAGACCGCGTCCAGAAGCAGACCCCGAAGAAGGCTGTAGTCTGTGGTGGTGATCTGAATGGGATTCCTGTTCATACGTGCCTCTCTTTCTCTGGCTTGTCCCGCCGGGTTGGGGGACCCGGTTCCAGATTGGCGGCGCAAAGGACCAACCGGCTCCGTCCGCGTCCCGCATTGTCCCTCTTGATGCCGGACCCGCGGGGGCCCGGACTCGATCCGCACCAAGGGAATGGAGGGCCCCAGGGACCCAAGACAGGGGCCGGGCACACCAAGCCGGTCATGGGTCCGGCAGTCTGCGGGCCCCATGCCTGCATGGGGGACACTCGCCTGTCCCGGGATGCCTGCGACGAGGGAACACCAGGCGAGCCGCTGTGCGGCGGGGACATGTCATCGAAGAACAGGCATTCCAGGCGGAGCAGGATGGCCTTGGGTCCGGACCCGAGGCAGGAGCGTCCCGGGAAGACGCCTGAAAAGGCGGCTGTGGATGGGAGCGATGGAAGGAGAAGACAGGTGGGGACGGGGTATCCAATGCGACACATGGCTGCACCTCATGCACTCAGAAGAAGGTCCAGGCCAGCAGGAAGCAACGGGCAACCCCTACGCCGGCCGAGTCTGGATAGGCACGTTTCATCATGGTGTCTCCTTGTAGATCCGGATCCCTGTGCGTCTTGTGATTGCACACGCCCAACACGTGGAAACCAACGTATGTGGACTATACGGCCTGGGCCGTGGATTGTCAACCCCAATCTCGGGCCGGAAATGCCGCCTTGCATCCTGCCCGCGGTCAGGCTATAGTCACGTGTGAGTGAAGGACCGTGAACTGGTCTGGTGTGTGCAAGGCCCTCGTGGCAGGCCGTGAGCGGGTCGAGACGGCCGGACAGGGGGCCGGGTGTGGGATTCCTGGAACACTCGAGTTAGGAGGTCTGCATGGACGTTCGGTATCTGCCCGATCCCATCCGGTTCTGTCGCATGACGACCGAGGAGGTCCGTGGTCATTTCCTGGTCAAGGGGCTCTTTGAGCCGGGCAAGGTGTTCATGGTCTACTGCGACGCGGATCGGGCCATTGTCGGCTCCGCGGTGCCGACCAAGGCCCGGTTGACGCTCAGCGCGGCCGACGAGCTGCGGGCCGCAACCTTCTGCGAGCGGAGGGAGCTGGGCGTGCTGAACATCGGGGCCCACGGGACTGTGACGGTCGACGGCAAGAAGTACGCGATGGCCAACCGCGACTGCCTCTACGTCGGCCGGGGGGCCAAGGAGGTCGAGTTCGCCAGCGACGACTCCAGGCAGCCCGCCCGGTTCTATCTCCTGAGCTACCCGGCCCACGCCGAGCATCCGACCGTGCACCTCAAGAAGTCCCAGGCCGAGCCTGTTCACACAGGGTCGCCCGAGCAGGCCAACGAGCGGACGATCTACAAGTACATCCACCCGGCCGGGGCCCAGAGCTGCCAGTTGGTCATGGGCTTCACGGAGCTGGCCCCGGGCAGCGTGTGGAACACCATGCCTCCCCATACCCATGCCCGGCGCATGGAGGTCTATCTGTACTTCGACATGCCCAAGGACGGCCGCGTCTTTCACCTGATGGGCAGGCCGGACGAGACCCGCCACATCGTGGTGGCGGACGGCGAGGTGGTCCTGTCTCCGAGTTGGTCGATCCACTCGGGCGTGGGGACCTGTGCGTACACGTTCTGCTGGGGCATGGGGGGGGAGAACCAGGCGTTTGACGATATGGACGGCCTGTCCATCGGCGATCTGAAGTGAGGTGAAGGATGATTCTGGACAAGTTCAAGCTGGACGGAAAGACTGCAGTCGTGACAGGTGCGGCCCGGGGTCTGGGTCAGGGCCTGGCCCTTGCCATGGCCGAGGCAGGGGCGGATGTGGCCCTGGTGGATGTCCTGGACATGGGGGATACCCAGAAGCGGATCAAGACGCTCAAGAGGCGGTGCGCGGCGATCACGGCGGACCTGAGCAAGAAGGAGAGTGCCGACCTGATCGTGAATGAGACCGTCAAGCAGTTGGGCGGGATCGACATCCTGTTCAACAACGCGGGGATCATCCGCAGGGCTCCCCTCGCGGACTTCACGGAGAAGGACTGGGACGACGTGATGAACATCAACCTCCGGGGCCTGTTCTTCCTGAGCCAGGCCGTGGCCCGCGTGATGATCCGGCAGGGCCGGGGCGGCAAGATCGTGAACACGGCCTCGCTGCTGAGCTTCCAGGGCGGGATCCGGGTGCCCTCGTACACGGCGTCCAAGTCCGCGGTCATGGGCCTGACCCGCCTGATGGCCAATGAACTGGCCCCGCACAGGATCAACGTCAACGCCATCGCTCCGGGCTACATGGCCACGGACAACACCAAGGCCCTGCGCGAGGACGAGGCCAGGAACAAGGCCATCCTGGACCGCATCCCTGCAGGCCGGTGGGGTACGCCCGAGGACCTGCAGGGCGTGGCCGTGTTCCTGGCCTCTGCGGCCTCGGACTACATGTCCGGCTACACCGTCGCAGTGGATGGCGGCTGGCTGGCACGGTAAGAAGGTTTTAGGTTTTAGGTTTCAGGTTTTAAGAGAGAGGAAGACAGACGACTCGAAAATCCGGCCTGAGCCTAAGACCGAACACTGAACACCGAACACTGAACACTGAAAACTGTTCTATGAAGATCAAGCCCGCGTCCGAGTGCAGATACGACATCCTGTCCCTGGGCGAGGTCATGCTCCGCCTGGACCCAGGCGACGACCGCATCCACACCACGCGGCACTTCCGCGTGTGGGAAGGGGGGGGGGAGTACAACGTGGCCCGGGGTCTGAGGCGGTGCTTCGAGCAGAGGGCCGCTGTGGTCACGGCCATCGTGGACAACCCCGTGGGCCGGCTCCTCGAGGACCTGATCCTCCAGGGCGGCGTCCACACCGAGTACATCCGGTGGGTGCCGTTCGACGGCGTGGGCAGGAGGACCCGCGTGGGCCTGAACTTTACGGAACGGGGCTTTGGCGTGCGGGCCGCGGTCGGGTGCTCGGACCGGGGCCGCACGGCGGCCTCCCAGATGGCCCGGGGCGACGTGGACTGGGAGCGGATCTTCGGCCGGGACGGGGTCCGGTGGTTTCACACGGGCGGGATCTTCGCAGGCCTGTCCGCCACCACGGCAGACGTGATCCTGGAGGCCGTGGCCGCTGCGCACCGGCACGGGACGGTGGTCTCCTACGACCTGAACTACAGGGCCTCGCTTTGGAGGGACATCGGCGGCAAGGACAAGGCCGTGGAGGTCAACCGCAGGATCGCCCCGTTCGTGGACGTGATGATCGGCAACGAGGAGGACTTCTCCGCTGCGCTGGGCTTCCACGTCGAGGGGCTGGACGAGGGCTGCTCCAAGCTGGACCCGGCCAACTTCAAGCGGATGATCGGACAGGCGGTCCAGACCTTCCCCAACTTCGCCGCAGTGGGCACCACGCTCCGCAACGCCAAGACCGCGACGTCCAATGACTGGGGTGCGATCCTGTACCTGGAGGGCCGATTCTATGACGCGGTCCTCCGCGAGGACCTGGAGATCTACGACCGCGTGGGTGGAGGCGACAGCTTTGCATCGGGCCTGATCTACGGGCTCATGACAGGCAAGGGCCCGGCCCAGGCCGTGAACTACGGCGCTGCGCACGGGGCCCTGGCCATGACGACCCCGGGGGATACCACCACGGCCACGTTGGCCGAGGTCGAACGCGTCATGAAGGGGGCTTCTGCCCGCATCGCGCGATAATTAGGAGGTCATGCCATGGCTACGCACAGTCGACTCGACACCCTCGCCGCGATCAAGCGGATCGGTCTGGTCCCGCTCTTCTACCACGCGGACGTGGGCGTGGCCAAGGCCGTGGTCACGGCCTGCGCGGAGGGAGGCGCGACGATCATCGAGTTCACCCACAGGGGGGACCGCGCCATCGAGGTGTTTCACCGGTTGGCCGAGCTCCGCGACCGCGACATGCCCTCCCTGATCCTCGGCGCGGGGTCGATCTGCAACGGGCCCAGCGCGGCGATGGCGATCTCGGCAGGAGCGGACTTCGTGGTCGGCCCCTTGCTCGACGAGGACGTGGCCCGGGTCTGCAACGGCCAGAAGGTCCCCTATCTTCCGGGCTGCGGCTCGCTCACCGAGATCCACAAGGCCCACCTGTTGGGCGTGGAGATCTGCAAGGTCTTCCCCGCGGACTCCGTGGGCGGACCCGGGTTCATCAAGGCGGTCAGGGGACCCTGTCCCTGGGCGGACCTCCTGCCCACAGGCGGCGTGTCGCCGACGCTGGAGAGCCTTTCCGAGTGGTTCCTTGCTGGGGCCGTGGCGGTGGGCATGGGCTCGAACCTGATCAGCAAGGAGGTCGTGCAGAAGAGGGAGTATCCGGTCCTGGTGGAGAAGGTCAGACAGACCCTCCAGATCATCCAGCAGGTGCGGAAGCCCAAGGTCTAGCGTATGGACGTGCATGGCCCGTCACCCCTGAGGCTCCTCTCCTGGGCGACCGTGGGTGTGTGGATGACAGCAGGGCCCGTCGCACTGGGCGGAGCGGGACCGGATCCCAGTCGCGTTGCACAGATCCGTGAATGGCTCGCCTCCACGCCCGAAGGCGTGGGCCGGCCCATCACGGACCGGGCCGCCTGGAACACCCTGGCCGCACACCCCGAGTGGAGGGGCGTGCCGCGCAAGGCGGAGGGGCTGCTCAAGGCGGACATGCCCCTCCTGACCGACGAGCTGTACCTGGACTACTCCAGGACGGGCAACCGCACCCGGTACCAGGACGTGTACGGCCGCGTGCAGGCCCGGCTCGAGACCCTGGTCCAGGCCGAGTGCCTGGAGGACCGGGGGCGGTTCCTGGCCCCGATCGAGGAGGTGATCCGGCACCTGTGCGGGTTCCGATCCTGGACACTGCCCGCCCATGACGCAGGCCTGGGCGCGTTCAAGGGCCTGGAGCAGAACGTGGACCTGGGCTGCTCCAGGCTGGGCTGGACGCTCGCCACGGTCGACGCAGTCTTGGGCGTTCGCCTGGACGGGGCGGTCAGAGACCAGCTCCGCGCGGAGGTCATGCGCAGGGTCCTGGACCCGTTCCGTCTGCAGGTGGAGGGGAGGCTCAAGCCCCACTGGTGGCTCACGACCACCAACAACTGGAACGCCGTGTGTCTGGCCAACGTCACCGGCGCGGCCCTGGCCCTGGTCGAGGGCCCGCAGGATCGGGCGTTCTTCGTGGCTGCTGCGGAGTCCTCTGTCCGGAGCTTCCTCGCTGGGTTCGGGCCGGACGGATACTGCTCCGAGGGCCTGGGGTACTGGAACTACGGATACGGGCACTTCGTGCTCCTGGCCCAGACCGTGCTCCAGGCCACGGGCGGGCGGGTGAACCTCCTCGACCTGCCCACCGCGTTGCGGGCCGCCCGGTTTGGCTGGGAGATCCAGATGGCCCCGGGTCTGAGCCCTGCATTTGCGGACTGCTCGGTCACCGCCCAGCCCTCCGCGCGCCTGCTCTGGCACCTCGGCAGGGCCATGGACGCGCCCATGGGCCCCCCGGACTACGACCCTGTGTCCCCGAGCGGAGGCCTGGTCGAGTCCCTGCTCTACTCGCTGCCCAACAGTGCGTCCGACAAGAGGGGGCCTTGGGCCCCGGCCCCGGGCCTGCCTGTCCGGACTTGGTTCGCCGACTCGGGTGTGTTGATCGCCAGGCCTGCGCTGGACACGGCCTGTCGCATGGCTGTGGCCCTCAAGGGGGGACACAACGACGAGCACCACAACCACAACGACCTGGGCTCCTACGTGGTCGCCGTGGACGGCAGGCTTCTCCTGGCGGACCCGGGCTCGGAGGTCTACACGGCCCGCACGTTCGGCAAGGACCGCTATGTGAGCAAGGCCCTCAACTCCTACGGCCATCCGGTCCCTGTCCTGGCAGGCCGGCTCCAGCGGACCGGGCGCAAGGCCCGGGCCCAGGTCTTGGAGAGCTCGTTGGGCGACGTGAACGACGTGCTGTCCCTGGACCTCTCCTCTGCGTACGAGGTGAGCGGGCTTGAACAGGCCCAGAGGCGATTCGTGTTCTCCCGACAGGGCGGCGGTTCGCTCACGGTCACGGATCAGGTCCGCATGGCCCCTGCCCAGGCCTTTGAGACCGCTGTGGTGACCTTCGGCCAGGTGTTGCGGCAGGGCAGTGACGTGCTCCGCATCACGGATCAGGGGGCGTCCGTGCAGGTGCGGATCGATACGCAGGGCCGGCCCTTCGAGGTCCGCACTGAGGTCCTGGACGAGGACTTCACTGCGCGCAGGAAACCCACACGCGTGGGCATCCGGCTCGCAGACCCGGTCTCTGCTGCCCAGGTGACCCTCTGCGTGGAACCCCTGTAGGTGACGCGTACAGAGTGGGTCGTTTCTACTCCTGGACCGTGGTATCGTATCGCACGCCGTCG
>JAGOQT010000158.1 GCA_018007255.1 Phycisphaerae bacterium
CACGTCGGCCAGGACCACCCACCGGCTGTACTATGCGGTCGAGAAGTACCTCCTGACCGGGGACGAGGCTGCCCACCAGACCGTCAAGGACCTGTCCGAGAGGGCCGGCGCCTATGCGGACACCTACAACCGTGCCCCCGAGTCGTTCGCCTCGGACGGGTGGCTGGCCTCGTTCTTCTTCTCGTACGTGATCGAGGGGTCCAGGCCCAAGGACCCGGCCGTTGTGGAGCGGTTCAAGGCGGCGATCCGTGCAGCCGCGGACCGGCAGATCGAACTGCTCAACGCGAACGGCTACCCTGTGGGCACGCCCATGAACCTGCGGTGGTGGGGGAGCAACGCGGCCCAGGGACAGTATGCCTACCCCTGCCTGCTCCAGTGGGCCTTGACCAAGGAGCAGAGGTACATCGACGCAGCGAGCCAGCTCATGGACTACACCCAGGGCCTGAATCCGATCGGCAAGTGCTATGTGTGCGGCCTGGGATTCAACCAGGTCCACAACCCCCACGATCGGGAGTCGGCCTTTACCAAGGAGCAGGGATGGGGGCCCAGGCCCGGCATCCTGGTGTTCGGGCCGGGCGGGTCCGGCAGGGGGGTTTCGGTCCCCCCGGTCGCCACGCTGGCCCGGGAGCGGAGGTACATCGACAACCTGCCCTCCATCCAGTGGAACGAGTTCACCGTGTATCAGAGCCTGTGCTTCCCGGCCGCCGTGTACCCGGTCCTGGCCCAAGGGGGCAGGTGGGACCAGGCCAGAGACCCGTTTGCCGTGCAGTAGGAGGGACGTGCGATGCAGCATCGAGTACTCCGCGCGGGGGCCGTCCTTGTGCTCGCCGGGTTCCTGGGCGGCCTTGATTGGAGCTCGGCTGTGGCAGGGCAGGGCCCTTATCTGTTCTCCCTGAAGGTCGGCGATACCCCCCTCCTGTCCGTGCCGGTGTGCGTGGACCTGGAGGGGCTGGGCCACCCTGGGGACCCGTGCGTGCCGGTCCTGCACAGGGTCGAGGCCGACGCGACCGTGGCCCTGCAGTGCCAGGTCGAGAACGGGCACACGGCCAGGCTCTGGTTCATCCCGGACAGGACCTGGGGGCCCAACGCCCTGGTGCAACTCAGACTGGGCTTTGAGGACAGGCCGAGCCCGCCCGATTCTGCCACGGCCTCGGTCGACCCAGAGGGCATCACGGTCCGTTGCAGCGGGAGGGAGGTCGTCCGCTACCAGTCCGGTGTGTGTCCGGTGCCCGACGGCGTGGATCCCCTGTACCGCAGGGGCGGCTTCCTCCACCCCCTGTGGTCGCCCGCTGGCAAGGTCCTGACCCGGATCCAGCCCCCTGACCACTACCACCACTACGGCATCTGGAACCCCTGGACCGTGACCCGCGTGGAGGGCCGGGAGGTCGACTTCTGGAACCTGGCCAAGGGCCAGGGCACAGTGCGGTTTGCAGGGGTCTTGTCCACGGTGTCCGGGCCCGTGTACGGGGGGTTCAAGGTCAGGCAGGAGCACGTGGTCCTCGGCAGCCAGACCACCCAGGAGAAGACGGCCATCCACGAGGTCTGGGACGTGCGTGCCTCCTCCACACAGATCCTGCGGCGCCCTGCCTGGGTCATCGACTACACGACCTCCCTCAACTCGGCTGTGGGCAGCGTGATCGAGCTGCCGGCCTACCGGTACGGTGGGGGTATCGGATTCAGGGCCACGGACGACTGGACGCGGGAGAACTGCGAGGTCCTGACCTCTGAGGGCAAGACCAGGGAACAGGCGGACGGGACCAGGGCCAGGTGGTGCGACGTGCGCGGGGCCACGGGCCCTGGGCAGACATCGGGTATCCTGTTCCTGAGCCACCCGGCCAACCGGGAGCACCCCGAGCCCATGCGGGTCTGGCCCTCCGATGTCCACAAAGAGAAGGGGCATCTGTTCTTCGAGTTCTGCCCGATCCGGCACAAGGACTGGGCGCTCGGCCCGGGCCAAGAGAAGGTCCTGCGATACCGCATGGTCGTGTATGACGGGACCCTGGACCCCAAGACCATGGAGACCCTATGGAAGAACTACGCGCATCCCCCGGTCGCCACAGTCGGACCCTGAACCGCAGCCCGGCCGCCCTCTTGTGCCTGGCAGGTCTTGTTGTACTGTCGGCCTGCGGGGTCGGCCTGTGCAAGGGCCGTGTCCTGATCTACACCAAGAACGGCAAGGGCTACGTGCACGACAACATCCCTGCCAGTGTGGACTGTCTGAAGGAGATCTGCGCGGCCAACGGCTGGACCTGCGAGGTCTCGGACAGCGCGGCCGTCTTCACTGCGGAGAAGATCCAGGGGTTTGACGTCCTGGTCTTCTCCAATACGAACAACGAGACCTTTGACAGCAACGACCAGAGGCAGGTCTTTCAGGGCTACATCCGGGGTGGCGGGGGATTCGTGGGGATCCACTCGGCCTGCGGCTCGGAGCGGGACTGGCCCTGGTTCTGGGCCAACCTGGGGGGCAAGTTCGTCCGGCACCCGCCCCTCCAGCGGTTCGACATCAAGGTCATCGACCCCGGCCATGCGTCCACCCGCTTCCTGCCCCCTGTCTGGAAGTGGGAGGACGAGTGCTACTACATGAACCACCTCAACCCGGACATCCGCGTCCTGCTGGCCGTGGACCTGACGACCATCCAAGACGACCAGAAGAAGGTCTACCCCGGGGAGGTCTTCGGGCAGGTCTTCCCGCTCTGCTGGTATCACGAGTTCGACGGGGGGCGCCAGTGGTACACGGCCCTGGGGCACCAGATCGGCCACTACAAGGACGAGAACTTCAAGAAGCACCTGGCCGCAGGCATCGCATGGGCCATGAGGAGAACGACTCCATGAACAGAAGGCAATTCATCAAGACTGCGGCCACGGCTACGAGCGGTTTCCTTGGTCTGCCCGCGATCGTGCCGTCGGCCGTGTTCGGCCAGGTCCGGCCCAACGACAAGATCCAGATCGGCCAGATCGGGATCGGGCGGATCGCCCGGGAGCACGACCTGCCCGAGACCATGAAGCACGATCTGTGCCGCGTGGTGGCCGTGGCGGACGTGGACTCCAAACGAGGGGCCCAGGGCAAGAAGTGGATCGAGGACACCTACGCCAAGAGGACGGGCAAGGCGAACACCGTGGACGTGAAGGTCTATGCGGACTACCGCGAGATGCTGAAGGACCCGGGCATCGACGCGGTCATCATCTCCACGCCGGATCACTGGCACGCCCAGCCCGCCATGGAGGCGGCCCTGGCAGGCAAGGACATCTACCTCCAGAAGCCCACGTCCCTGACCATCGCCGAGGGCCGCGCCTTGAGTGACGTGGTCCATCGCACCGGCCGGATCTTCCAGATCGGGTGCCAACAGCGGTCGTTGAATCCGTGGCCCCAGTTCCATCGGGCCTGCGAGCTGGTCCGCAACGGGCGGATCGGCCAGGTCCGGCACATCCGGATCGGCCTGCCCATCGATCCGGGAGGACCTGTGGAGCCGGAGATGCCCGTGCCCGCGAACCTGAACTACGACATGTGGCTCGGATCGACCCCGTACGTCTACTACACGGAGAAGCGGGTCCACCCCCAGAAGGACTACTCCAGGCCGGGCTGGCTGCGGTGCGAGCAGTTCGGGGCCGGGATGATCACGGGTTGGGGCTCCCACCACCTGGACATTGCGCACTGGGGCATGGGCACGGAGTTCACAGGTCCGGTGGAGGTCGAGGCTGCGGCCGAGTTCCCCAAGTCCGGGATCTGGGACGTGCACGGCAAGTACAAGATCCTCGCCCAGTACGCCAACGGGGTGACCATGGAGGTGCGGGACGACCTGCCCAACGGCATCCGATTCGAGGGCACGGAGGGGTGGATCTTCGTCACACGGGGCAGCCCGGTCACCTCCAGCGATCCGGGGACCCAGGACCCCAGGGCCAAGTCCCTGGACGCCAGCGACCCCAAGATCTTGGACTCCGTGATCGGACCCGGCGAGATCCACTTGTATCAGAGCCCGGAGCAGCACCTGAACTGGCTGGAGTGCATCCGGAATCGACGCGAGCCGATCGGGCCCGTGGAGGTCGGACACCGCTCATGCAGCGCGTGCCTGGTCAGCCACATCGCCATGAAGCTGCAGAGGAAGCTCTCATGGGACCCCAGGAAGGAGCGGTTCGTCAACGACGAAGAGGCCAACCGGATGGTGTCCAGGCCCCAGCGCAGGCCGTACGGCACCGACTACGTGGAGCGGTGACATGAGGAATCGAGCCCTGTTCTGTCTCACGATGGGAGCCGTATCCGTGATGACGACCTCGGGTGGGTGTGACCGACAGACCGCCCCGCCCCTCGCCGGCGCCAAGGGGGAGGTCCGGCTCATGACGTTGGACCCGGGCCACTTCCACGCGGCCCTGGTCCAGAAGACCATGTATGAACAAGTCTCCCCCACGGTCTATGTGTATGCACCCCAGGGACAGGACCTTCAGGACCACCTGGGCCGCATCCAGGGGTTCAACACGCGGGCTGCGGATCCCACGGCCTGGGTCGAGAAGGTCTATACAGGCCCCGACTTCCTGGAGCGGATGATTCAGGAGAGGCCCGGCAACGTGGTGGTGATCTCGGGCAACAACGCACGCAAGACGGACTACATACTCCGTTCGGTCCAGGCAGGCCTCCACTGCCTGGCGGACAAGCCCATGGTGATCTCGCCCGAGGAGTTCCCCCTCCTGGAGCAGGCCTTTGCCGTTGCCCGGGACAAGGGGGTCCTGTTGTACGACATCATGACCGAGCGGTATGAGATCACCACGGTCCTCCAGAAGGAGCTCGCCCAGATCCCGGAGGTCTTCGGCGACCTGGAGGAGGGGACCCTCGAGGACCCGGCGGTCACCAAGGAGAGCGTGCACCACTTCTACAAGTCCGTGGCAGGCAGCCCGCTCGTGCGCCCGGCCTGGTTCTTCGACGTGCGGCAGCAGGGCGAGGGCATGGTGGACGTGTCCACGCACCTGGTGGACCTGATTCAGTGGGAGTGCTTCCCGGAACAGACCCTCCGCAAGGCCGACGTCAAGGTCCTCAGTGCCAGGCGTTGGCCCACCACACTGGCCCCGGGGCAGTTCAAGGAGGCCACGGGCCTGAACGAGTTCCCGGCGTTCCTCAAGGAGGGCGTGCAGGGCGGCCAGTTGAACGTGTTCTCCAACGGCGAGATGAACTACACGATCAAGGGTGTGCACGCCAGGGTCTGCGTGACCTGGAACTACCGCGCACCTGAAGGGGCGGGCGATACCCACAAGTCCGTGCTCCGCGGCACCCGTTCCAACCTGGTCATCCGCCAGGACAAGGAGGAGGGGTACCAGCCCACCTTGTATGTGGAGGCCCGTGGAACCGGCGACATCGAGTCCCCCCTGAACAAGGCCGTTGCACAGACACTCCAGGCCAGGTATCCGGGCATCGGCCTGCGCCCCCTGTCCCAGGGCAGGTGGAGGATCGAGATCCCGGCCAGTTTCAGGGTCGGCCACGAGGCCCACTTCGGCCAGGTCACGGAGAGGTTCCTGGGGTTCCTGGAACAGGGCAGGCTGCCGGACTGGGAGGTGCCCAACATGATCGTGAAGTATTACACGACGACCGAGGCCCTCCGCATGGCCCGCCGGTGAGACGGTCGAACCGGCGGACTGTACGACGGTCCGACCGTTACGGGCTTGGGCTGGGTGTGTAGCCCAGTTGGCCCCACGCGGCCCGCTGCACACGGTGGAGGTCCTGGTTGCCGGGCGACTGGGACTCGGTCCCGTTTCGACCGCTGCCCTGCCAGTACGCGAAGTCCGCCTTGGCCACCTTGAGTGTGCGGGGGTCCTTCCACTTCCAGTACTCGCTGTGCCCGTCCGCAAGACCGAAGTTGGTCCCGTCGCCGTGGCGGGCCGTGATCTGGTCCCACCACCGCTCCTGGTCGTACCAGATGGTCCAGCTATTGGAGCTCAGACGCCCTTCATCCAGGAACACGATCCTTTCCGCGGGCCTCTTGATGGCCATGCGCTTGCGGATCATCAGTTTCTCGGTCCCGGGTATGCCGTCATAGCCGTTCATGCAGTCCGTGATCGAGTACGTGACCGCCTCGCCGCGGATCCCCGTCGGACACTTGTACAGCTTCACGTCCGGGCAGTACCGGTACAACACGCCGGTCCGAATGCCCTGGAGACGGCCGGCCTCGTTGGTGGCACTGCTCAGGTATCGTGCCCAGGCCTTGTCCGCGCTCGGGTTGGCCAAGGGGATCCGGTCCCCGTTCTCGTCCGCGTACATGATCCAGGCCGTGACCAACTGCCGGAGGTTGTTCAGGCAGGAGACTCTCTTTCCCTGCTCCCTGGCCCGGCTCAGCGAGGGCATGAGGATGGCCATCAGGATCGCGATGATGGCAATCACGACCAGCAGTTCGATGAGTGTGAACCCGCTGCAGGGCCGGGGCCTCTTCCTGAGAACCGAGAGGGGGGCGTGCGTGTCCACACGGGGGTCCTGTTCGCTGCGGTTTGATCGACGTTCTGCCTGTGTGCCCATGGTGCGTCGGAGCCTCGGAGACCCAGGTCCGTCCCGTTCGGATGGACCCGTTTACAGCCTCGATCATATCCTCTCAGGGGCGCCCGTGCAAGGGTGCAAGAGGGATGCACCTCGCCGCATCCTGGCGGGATTCCATGAACCGGACGAGCTCATAGACGGTCCGGTTGGACGGCACGGCCAGGCCATGGGCCTGGGCTAGGCGGAGGACGGCCCCGTTGAGGGCCTCGATCTCGGTCCTCTTGCCGGTCCGGATGTCCTGGAGCGTGGAGGACCGGTGGCGGGCCGTATCCGGGACGAGCCTGCCGTAGAAGACCTCCAGGAAGTCTCCGGGCCGGGTCCAGTGGGTCTGGTATCCCGTGGCCCCCAGAACTGCGAAGATCTCCTCCACGATGCGGTCCATGAGACGCCGGGTCGAGTCCTGCTCCGCCAGGGCCCCGTAGGGCACGTCCAGGATGGCCCCCAGCGGGTTGAGCGTGCAGTTGAAGAGCATCTTGGCCCAGAGGTCCCTCTCTATGGTGTCCGTGGTCCGGCAGGGGATGTCGCCCCCGGCCACGGCCGCGGCCAGGGGCTCGACCGCGTCGCGGTCGGGGCTGAACAGGCTGCCGAGGTGGATGGGGGCCGCATGGACCGTGACCTTCACGTGGTTCCTCGCGGTCCGTTCAAACCCGGTGATGACCCGGGCGTTGTACACCACCTCCCTGTCGTAGTGGTCTACGAAGACCTCGGCATTACCCCAACCGTTCTGGAAGAGCACGACCTTGCCCTGCCCGGCGAGCAGGCCGTGGCGGCCGGACAGATCCCTTGCCGCTGTGGGGGAGTCGAACGACTTGGTGCAGGTCAGGATGAAGTCATAGGGTCCGCCGGGCAACTGGGCCAGGGCCTGCACCGCTCGAAAAGACCCTGCCGGGGCGTTGAAGTCGCCGAAGATCCCGGTTCTGAACAAGCCGTGCTCTGCCAGCGGGCGGACCGTGTCGGGCCTGGCCACGATGTCCACGTCGGCGCCGGACTTGATCAGGCAACTGGCGACCCCCAGGCCCACTGCGCCGCCACCGTAGATCAGTACCCTCATAAGAGCGGCATTCTAACGACCTGGAGCCCCAACGGTCCAGCTCTTCCGAAGGGTGCGGCCCAGGCCAGAACGGGGCATTCCCGGGTCTGCACCCGGGTCCTTGCACGCCCGCATGGCCGGCCAGAGAACGGGGAAGGGGGTGGGGTCTAGTGGGCGGCTGGGGAGGGCTTGGCAGACTTGGCCGTGGACTTGGCCTTCTTGGGGCGGGCCTTGCCGAATGTGCCCTTGTATCGCTTGCCCTTTGCCGTACGCTTGTCACCTCTGCCCATGCATGCGCTCCTTTCTTTGCAGCCTGCCCAGCACGTCGGTAGCATCATACCAGGAGCTTCCCGGCAGTCAAGCCCCGGCCGGGCCCCCCGGGAGACCTGTCAATCTTCGGAAAATAGCCTTGTATTGCGGCCGTCCATCTCGTATATTCTGCGATTCTGACAACTTGGCCATGAACAGTCACGTACAGGAGTAGGATCCGTGAAGACGCAGTGGATCGATGCCATTGAAGGCGGATGCATCAAGAAGAAGGTCCCCTATTTTGAGATCGGGGACACGGTAGACGTGGTGTGCAAGATCAAGGAGGGGGACAAGGAACGGACCCAGGTCTTCACCGGCACGGTGATTGCCCGCAAGGGTAGGGGCATGGGGGAGATGTTCACGGTCCGTCGGATCGTGAACAACGAAGGCGTGGAGAGGATCTTCCCGGTCCACTCGCCCAACGTCCTGGACGTCAAGCCCGTACGAAGCGGCCGGGTCAGGCGGGCCAAGCTCTACTTCCTGCGAGAGCGAAGCGGCAAGGCGGTCAAGCTCCGCCAGAGGCACAGCGAGCACACCGTGAGCAGTTAGCAGGCCGTCTGGGCCCGGCGTGCGAGTCGGGCCGGGCGAGCGATGGAATCCACAACCTGCGGACTCATTTCCGCAGGTTGTCTGTTTCAGGGCGGACCATGGCCATGTTCTGGACACGGCGATGGCAAGCTGCGGACCCGGGGCGTCTGGGCAGATGGGGCGAGAGGAGGGCGGAGCGGTTCCTGCGGGGCAAGGGGATGGCGACCCTGGCCCGCAATGCCCGGTTCCGTCTGGGCGAGATCGACCTGGTCATGGCCGATCCGGATGGAGCGATCGTGTTCGTGGAGGTCAAGACCAGGCTGGATGAGGCGTTCCAGCCGGTGGAGACCGTGATCACCCAGACCAAGCGGGGCCGGATGAGAAACGCCGTCCGCTGCTTCCTTGCGGCCCACCCCCTCCAGGACAGGCCCTTCCGGTGCGACGTCGTGGTCGTGGTCATGGGGAGCAGGGGCCGAACCCAGATCCGGCACTACGAGCGGGTCTTCGTGCCCTGACGACGAGGGTCTTTACCCTACGCCCGCATTATCCCCCCATCAGCCTGCTGCGGAACACGAAGAACACGGCCCCGAGGATGCACAGCCCCGCCCAGACGTAGTCGAGCCGGATCCGCTCCTTCATGACCAGGATGGAGAACGGCACAAAGACCAGCAGGGTGACCACCTCTTGGAGGATCTTCAACTGGCCCA
>JAGOQT010000159.1 GCA_018007255.1 Phycisphaerae bacterium
CTCATGTACAGGTCGTCGGCCCACATCGTGTTCTCATGGAAGATGTGCATGAGGACCTTCCTGTAGAACGTGCCGTCGGGCAGGCGGGCCTGCTTGTGGGAGATGTAGTCCGCCACGTAGTCCGCGATCTCACGGAAGCCCCGCAGCTTCGCGTGCCTGGCCACCTCGAGGAGGCACGAGCCGAAGGAGCCGCAGTCGTCCAGGCTGTCGATGCTGGCCAGCAGGTGATGGACGTTCGTGGCCCCGCCGAACTGCTCCCGGTCCCAGAGCGCATAGTGGAAGGTGTCGCAGCAGAGCTGCACGTGGTCGACCACGTAGCGCTCGACCTCCGCGGAGCCGATGGCCCTAGAGCTGTGGAGCAGACCGTACAGGGTCACGCCCAGGGGATAGTTCCAACGGCCGTACAGGGGGTTCTCATTGTAGATCCGAACCCAGGCATCCGGCATGTCCAGACGCCAGTACGAGTCTCCGTGAACGGTGGGTACGGGCCTGTGCAGGTCCTGGAGCGCCGTGAGCGTGGGCCTGGTGCCGGATGCGAACGGGCCCGCGTAGATCCAGGCCTCGGACGACCCCTGGAGGTTGCAGGGGCTCGCGAACGGGATCATCTGCTTGCCGTCCAAGATGGACAGGTCAAAGCCCCAGTCCTTGTCCGGACAGGTGGATCGGACCACCACGTCGTGCCTGCCGAACGGGACCCGAACGGTCTGGTCGATCCGGCCCGAGCCCTCCGCAGAGTAGACCCGCCTGCCGTGGATGGAGACCGTGATGGGGCCCCGGTGCTTGCCCTTGAGGACATACACCCCCCTGCCGGGGCGAGGGAAAAAGGCCTGGGCCCAACCCACTGCGGACTGGCCTGGCGAGAGGCCGAAGACCCTCTGGAGCTGTCCCTGCCCTGCCCGGCCCTTGTCCCAGGCCACTGTGGGGAACCACCTGTGCCCGCTGTCCTTCTCGCTCAAGCCCGGGCCCGGAAGGCGGGCCATCTCGCCGGACATGGGCTCCGTGAACAGCCAGCCCTCCTGTCCCTCCCTCTCGGGCGTGGGCATCATCAGGAGATAGGGGTGCTTGCCCAGCCATGCGCCGAAGACCCAGCCGAACCCCGCACGGGTCTTCTTGGCCCGGATCACGAAGTGATTCCAGCCCGCCTGCAGGGGGATGGTCACGCGGTGCCGGGCGTCGCTGTACCGCTCGCTGAAGTGGTTCGACCGCCAGACCTGCTCCCCGTTGCAGAAGACCACGACCGGGCCCAGGCACGTCACGTCGAACATGAGGGACGTGGCCGCATCGGACCAGTACTTGGCCCAGGCGTACACGAACTGCTCGTTCTGGGCCTTGGGAAAGAAGGTGTTGAAGTCGGCCCTGTACCGGTAGTCGTGCACGCGCAGGATGCCCCTGCGGCTGTACGCACGGAATGTGACCGGATGGGGCGGGTTGGCCCCGACGTAGCGTCGGATGACCGCGTCCAGGGTCCGCTCCACCTGGGGGCCAGCCCACGCGAAGATGCTGTTCTGATCCTCGAAGTAGAATCCCATTGGACTCCTCCCAGTGAAGGCCTATCCTTTCTTAGCACTCATCGCCGCGACCTCTGCAGCCGCAGCCCTGTGCGTGGCAGCCAGGGCTACGACCATGCCTGCCAGGACCACGCCCGACAGGATCAGGGACTGGTTGAAGGTCAGGGGCAGGTAGAAGACGAGGATGCCGCCGACCATCACCATCGCAGCGATCAGCCGATCCCTGAGGTCCCGCTCCTTGAAGAAGAGCCAGCCGGCCAGGATGGACAGGATGATCCCCGCCCGCTTGATGCTGATGGTGATCACCACCGCCAGGTAGGTGAAGGTGAAGTAGAGCAGGAAGATCGTGGCCGCATCCAACACGCCCGCCACAATGGCCCACCCCGGGGTCTTGCGCATGACCACGCCCAGGTCCGCGTGCCGGGCCCACGCAAGCACGCCGAAGAACACGCACAGACCGATCCCGTACACGAACCCGGTGGTCACCTGGTCGCTCATGAGCGTCAACTGCTTCTCAATGGGGCTCGTGATCGCCAGGATAAAGGCCACCAGGAGCACGTAGCGCGGGCCCTTCTCCTGGAAGATGGCCTTCAGGGGCTCGATCCATCCGCGGGTGAAGAGCTTGCGGTGCATGACCAGGGAGCCGATCACGATCAACCCCACCCCGAGGAGCTTGGCCGTCTTGGGGATCTCCCCCAGCATCACGTAGGCCGTGGCCACCAGGAACACGGGGGACAGGGACATGAACGGGATGCACACGGACATGGGCGAGGCCTTGAGCGCGGCCATCAGGAGGATCTGGGCCAGGGAGATCAGGACCACGTCAATGACCAGGTAGACCAGGAAGGCCGCCCACGGCGAGACCGCCCAGCCGGCCAGTCCGAACAGGGCACACGTGCGGGTCTTGGCGATCGCCTGCGGGTAGGCATCCGCGAGCAGGAGGCCATTGAGGTAGGCCAGGGCCTCGCTCGTGGGCTTCTTGGCCATGAGTGCCCGGGTCTCCGAGGACAGGTCCACCCCCGCAAATCGCTGGTCGTCATAGACCAACTCGCCCCGGAGGACCTGGTCGCTGTTGAGATCCCTGAGCAGGCCGTCCAGGGTCTCCTGGGGGACCGGACCGGTCCCTGAATACGCAGCCAGGCCGGACCGCGTGGCCTCGGACAACCGGCCGGATACGAACCGGGAGATCGGGTCCGAGGCCTGCTTGAGCCGGGCCGCCAGACCCGCAGGGTCCTGGAGGTCCCCGGCCGTGATGGACGCAGGCAGGTGGATCACAGGGGGCGACCCGCCCAGCGTACGGATCAGCAGGGCCGCGGCAAAGACCACGGCCGCGAACACGCGGATCCAGAAGGTGGAGGCCACCAGCTCGTGGCGGTCCACGACCTTCTTGCGGGCCACATCCGTGAACACATTGGACACGGTGAGGACTGCGGCCAGGAACAGACCTATCGGAGAGAGCATCAACTCGGTCATGGATCCATCCCTAATCTGAAATCTCAAGTTTCAAATCGCAAATCCCAGAGGCCCTCACTCCGCCTCGACGCGAATCGCGTGCCGGACCGGAACCACCGCGGCCCTGGCCGACCTGCGAAGCGCATCATCCTTGTCGACCACGTGCCTCCTGAGCCGGTTCAGCGTAGTCTTGGCCTCGGGCAGGCTCTTGTCCCACTGGGGCAGGCTGTGGAGCAGGGTCTTAACGGCCGGGGTCTCAAAGGCCTGCTTCTTGGCAATGACCTCTTCCACCTTGGCAAACGGGCCGCTGAACGGGTTGTCCAGGAACTCTGCTGCCAGGTTCACGCCCCTCTCCAGGTCCGCTGCGGAGAAGGACTTGGCCTGGTCCCCCCAGGTGACCTTGACCCGGCCCGACGGGGCGTTCCGGACGACCAGAAGGAAGCGGTTCAGGTCCTCGTTGAAGGGGAAGAACTCGATGATCCCCCGCGTGGCATTCGGGCTGTTGGGCTCTCCGAAGAAGCAGAACGGATATCGCTTGGACTCGATCTGGACCAGGCCCTTGGCGGACTTGAGGACCCTGTGGCCCGGCGTGGCCGTGGCCTTGCCCGTCTTCATGTCCACCTGGATCGTGCCGATGTCCCCTGTGCAGCCCAGGGCCTTGAGAAACGCGTAGGCCATGATGAGGTGGCCGTTCTGCCTGGGATGGAAGCCGTCCGGGCCGGCCACGTGGTAGGCCTCGCCGTACCGGGCCTTGGCCTTGGGCATGGCCTCGATCATGGCCCCGTGCACGTCGGCGAAGGCCGCGCCGTGCTGGGCCGCCACCTCGCGGGCGATGTCCCGCAGCTCGGACAGGGTCTTGTTGTAGACCTCGGCGCCCCCCCTGCGGAACGTGGTCGTGTCCACCGCGCCCGGGGACCCGACCACGATGAGCCGGACGCCCGCCTCCTGGAAGGCCTTCACGATCCCCTCCGTGGCCTCCCGATACACGCGGAGCACCTCGGGCGTGGAGGCCGCATACCCGCCGTCGTTCATGCCGTAGCAGGTGGTCGCTACAGTGGGCTTGAAGACCAGGACGTCGTTGGCCATGCGGGCAAGAAAGCCGGGGGCCTTCTCGCCGCTCCACCCGAACTGCGTGGCCTCCAGGTCCGCGCCCGGCTGGCACATCAACAGGTACTCCTCGATGAAGAGGGAGTAGAGCCTCTGCTCTGTGATCGAGTCGCCGCAGACCGCCACAGAGTCCCCGGGCTTGAGGCCGGCCGCCCCGACCCATGGGCCCACGGCCAGGAGAGTCGCGATGAAGACCAAGGAGACAAACCACGTTCGAATGCCCTTCATGGAGGGTCCTCCCAAAGAAGCCGTTCTGCCTACTGACCTGCCTTCAGGTCATAACACAACAAGGTGTCCTGGTCCCGCAGGTACAGCCTGCCCCCGGCGATGACCGGGTGGGGCCAACTGTTGTACTTGCTCCGGTCCGATTGATCGAATCGGCCCTTCTCCCTGTACCCCTCCGGGGTCGCCTCGACCAGGGCCACGGGCCCGCGCTCGCTCCGCACGATGAGCAGGCCGTCCGCACATCCGAGCGAGGCCTTGCCCACAGACCTGTCCTGCCACACGACCTTGCCGGTCTTGAACTCCAGGCAGGTCAGGAGGCCGCCGCTGTCGATCGAGGTGTACACGTGCTCCCCCACCAGGAAGGACCCGCCGTGCTGGTTGGCGATCTTGACGTCCGCATAGATCGGCTCCGCCTTGAACGCCCCGTTCTCGGAGGTGATCCTGAACCCGTGGCCCCCGGCATTGTACCCGGACGAGAGGAACACGATCCCGTCCCCGTACAGGGGCGTGGGGATGACGTTCCGGGCCGCCCGCGCGGCCCGCCACAGGACCTTTCCGGTCGCAGCGTCCACGCCGAAGACCTGGACGTCCGTGGCGGCGATGTACTGGCGCACACCGCCGATCTCCGCTGTGATCACAGAGGAGTAACTCGCGTTGTCCGTGACCTCCTGGGTCTGCCAGACCAGGTCGCCGGTCTCCTTGTTCAGGGCGGCCATGGTCCCCTTGGGCCCGCCCGGCAGGCAGATCACCCGGCCCCCGTCCAGGAGCGGGGACTCCGAGAAGTTCCACTGCGGCACGGTGGTGGCCCCCAGGTCCTCCTGATAGCCCTTGCGCCACAGCTCCTTGCCCGTGGCTGCGTCCGCGCACACCAGCTCCCCATACTGGCCAAGGGTGATGACCCGTGTGCCGTCCGTGGCCGGCGTGCACCGCGGACCAGGTCTCTCTGGGTCGTTGCCCCCTGCCTTGCCCACCTTGGCGGACCACAGCGGCCTGCCGTCCACGCGGCTGAAGGCCAGCAGATAGCTCCCATCCGCCTTGTCGCCCATGGTGAAGACCCGGTCCGCCCAGAGCGAAACGCCGGAGAACCCCCCGCCCAGCCCCGTGGCCTTCCACACCAGCCTGGGCCCGCCTGCAGGCCACTGTCTGAGCAGCCCCGTGTCCGTGGAGATCCCGTCCCGATTGGGACCGCGCCACTGATACCACTCGGTCCCCTCAGCGGCCCGGACGCAGGCCGTCGCGGTCCAGAGGACGACCACCGTACTGACCAGACAAGACAGAGAACCCTTGCTCATTCAGTTGTCCTTTCTGTAGATCGAACTCGGCCGCTGCCCTCGCACCTACTGGGCCTTCTTGGGATACCCGACCGTCTGGGCCAGCATGATCCTCTGGTCAGGCCGGAGCTTCATGGACTTGGCCAGTGTGTCACGCGGCACCATGCCACGGACGACCGTGGCCAGGCCCTCGGACGCGCAGTACAGGTACACGTTCTGGCTGATGAACCCGGTGTCCGCATAGGCCATGGTGTCGTCGGGCCCGCCCATCCGGGCCTGGTCCGCCACAAAGACCAGGTTCACCGGGGCCTCGCCCACCCAGGGCTGCGTGCCCGTGGCTGCGCGGAGATCCTCCTTGACCACGGGCTCCAGCCTGTGGTCCTTGGCGTTGTACAGGTATGTGCCCTCGGCCAGGGCCACGTACACGTCGATCTCCTGGCGGTTCCTGGCAGAGGGGGCGGTGCGCCGGCCGTCCTCCCGGTTCACGCCCCAAGCAGCCCACAGCAGGTTGGACAGGACCTGGGCAGGCAGCTTGTTTGGACTGAACTCACGCGTAGACTTCCTCTCCTTGAGGGCCTGCATCAGGGGCTTGCCGCCCTCCGTCTGCGCGGGCGGCAGTACGATCTGCGCAAGCCCCTCGGTCAGGACCGTCTGCGGGGTGCCCGGGGCAGTCCGGACCTCCTGGGCCACCAGACAGCCTGCCATCAGGAACGCCAAACCGACCAGAATCGCTGTTGTGCCTCTCATCGACTCCCCTTTCAGAAGGAACAGGACTGGACGCCCGTAGAGACTCACTGGGCAAGAGTCTAATCGCCAAGCGGACCTGAGACAACCCCTGTTGCCGTGGGATCAGGCCCTTGCACGATCCTGGGCAATGGCCTTGCCCAGGTCACGGAGCCGGGCGTGGGCGACCGCCAACCCCCGGAATGCGGCCGCCTTGTTCAGACAGACCCTGCCATGGCCGATCTGAGTGTGGGCCTTGTGTCTGCAGGGTCACCGTCCTAGAATAGGCTGTAAGGAGGACCAGTCCAATGAGGTCTGCACGTATCCGGGTCGCGGTCGTGTCCATGGCTGTGTTCGCGTGTCCAGGGCTAGGGGCTGCCATGACCATGGAGCTCGATGCCGGCGAGGTCACCTTCGTCAGCCCGGGGGACACGTGGAGGTTCTTCAGGGGTACAGAGGCCCCCAGTACGCAAGCGGAGGCATGGGCGGCACCGGACTTCAACGACTCGCCTTGGGACCTGGGCCCTGGCGGGTTCGGCTACGGGGACTCGGGCCATGCCACGGCCTTGAGCAACATGCGGGGCAACTACCTGTCCTTGTACATCCGAAGGGCCTTCACCGTGTCGGCCCCATTGCCGGACCAGGCCCTGGAACTGACCATAGACTACGACGACGGGTTCATCGCGTATCTCAACGGCAAGGAGGTCGCCCGCCGTCAGATGCCCGCTGGGCCGGCCACCTACAAGACCACGGCGTCCGCCAGCCACGAGTCAGGCACGGCCGAGTCGATCGTGCTGGGCCGCGCAAGGGACCTGCTGGTCGCGGGCGTGAACGTCCTGGCCATCGAGGGGCACAACAACTCCAAGACGAGCAGCGACTTCATGCTCATCCCTGCGCTGCGGACCCAGGGCGATGCGATCCGCAATGGGGGCACCTGGATCGTGGACACCAACACGGTGACGATCAGGGGCAGGACCCAGGCCGCAGGGGCGGCGTCCGTGACCCTCCAGGGGGACCCAACGGCCTTCGATCCTGCGCAGGGGACCTGGGCCGGCCAGGTCGTGCTGGCAGGCGGGCTCAATACGATCACAGCCCGTGCCCTCGATGCGGACGCCAACGCAGTGGACTCGAACTCCATGGACATCGTGTACGTGCCTGCAGCCAACCACGTAACCGGGGTCTTGGATGCGAACGCACTATGGTCCGGGGCCTATGTCCTGGAGGGCACATTGACCGTGCCTGCCGGCAGGGTCCTGACCCTGGACCCGGGCACCTGGGTCCTGATGGGCGAGGGCGCAGAGGTCCTGGTCCAAGGGCAGCTCCTGGCGAACGGGACCGAGGCAAGCCCCATCCGGCTGACCCACCATGGGGACGCGACCTGGAGGCATCTCCTGTTCGCCCAGGCCGGACCTAGCCGCCTGGCCCACTGCACCATCGAATACGGCGGCAGTGCAGGCAGCCATACAGACTACTATGAACCCTCGACCAGCCGGTCGTACCACGAGGCCGTGGTGGTCCTGGCCACGCACGTGGATATCGAGGGGTGTACCCTCCAGAACCTCCCGACCAACGCCGAGGACGCGGAGGGAGACGGCCTGGCCATTATCTCCGACGATCCGAATGCGCCTGGCGAGGCCTCGGCCCACATCTGGGACAGCCGATTCCTGGGCATCGGCCAGGGGATCCACACCCGCTACGCCCATGTCCTTGTAGAGCACTGCTACTTCCAGGACAAGCGGGGGGACAACGACGACATCGACCTGTACGGCGAGAGCACCCCCCCACCTGTCATCCGGTACAACCTCTTTGACCTGCCCGAGCATGACGATCGGATCAACCCGACCAGGTGCTCGGCCATCATCATCGGCAACGTCATCAAGGGCGGGGACGACCACGGGATCGTGCTGCGGGATAGGGGCTCTCCTGTGGTCATGAACAACCTGATCATGGACTGCGCCAGCGGCGGGATCGCTGTGGAGAACTCCTGCACGGCCCTGCTGGTCAACAACACGATCGTAGGGTGCGGCAGGGGCCTGCGCCTCTTTGACCTGGGCAGATGGGGCGCCCCCTACCGTCTCAATCCCGGCGGCGGCACGGCCACGGCGGTCAACTGCGTCATCTGGGACTGCCCCCAGCCGATCACCCTGGCGGACAGCTCCAACACCACGGTCGCAGACCGGGGCTCGCACATCACGCTCTCGCACTGCAACGTCCAGGGCGGCCAGGCGGGCATCTCCGTGTCCGGCTCCCACTCCACGGTCACCTGGGGCGAGGGCAACTCGAGTGTGGATCCGTTGTTCTTAGACCCGAAGGCCGGGGACCATCACCTGCAGGCCCTGTCCCCCCTGATCGACAAGGGCACCCCGGACCTTGCGCCCGGGACCGACCTGGATGGGAACCTCCGGCCGTGCGGAGGGGGCTTCGACATGGGGGCCTACGAGTTCGGTCCGTGCCCACCCGACCCCAACTGGCCCTAGCCCGCATCTCTCACGAGGCTTCGGACGGCCGAGGCAGAATGGAGGCTGTGGACCTGACTTGGCCCGACCGGAGGGCCGACACATCGGGCACAGACTGTTTTGAGCGCGGCATGTCGGCCGGATGCAAGGCCGCAGGTCCCGGTTGCCCGGAGGCGTACCCGCAGCGGTACGCTGAGGACAAACGGGGCCGAGAACGCAGCAGCCGGACAACAGGACCGCTCAGAACCGAAGGCTTGTGAGAAATGCGGGCTGGAAAGAACAGCGGGGGCTGGCCCTAAGGC
>JAGOQT010000160.1 GCA_018007255.1 Phycisphaerae bacterium
CCCTGGATGCGGACTGGCGATTCCTCAAGGCCGACGTCCAGGGTGGGGAGCGGCCGGAGTTCGACGACACGGCGTGGCGCAAGGTGGATGTGCCGCACGACTGGAGCATTGAAGGGCCCTTCGACCAGAACCACCCCGCTCGCGGTGCGGGCGGATTCCTGCCCGGGGGCGTGGGCTGGTACCGCAAGCACCTGGTCCTGCCCAAGGACACCCTGGGCCGCAGGGTCTTCGTGGAGTTCGACGGGGTCATGGCCAACAGCGAGGTCTGGATCAACGGCCAGTCCCTGGGCAAGAGGCCCTTCGGGTACGTGAGCTTCCGCTATGAGCTGACCGGGGCCCTCCGCCTGGGCGACAACCAGTTGAACGTCCTGGCCGTGCGCGCGGACAACTCCCGGCAGCCCGCCTCCCGTTGGTACACGGGCGCAGGGATCTACCGCCACGTCCGCCTGATCGTCACGGACCCGGTGCACCTCGACGCGTGGGCCACCTTCGTGACCACCCCGCAGGTCTCGGCCGATCAGGCCTCCGTGCGGGTGCAGACCGTGGTCCGGAACCGGTCTGAGCAGGACCGGGAGGTCCGGGTCCGTGTCCTCCTCACCGGGCCGGACGGAAGGCAGGCCCAGACCGGCCAGACGCAGCCCCGGACCGTGGCCGCCGGCCAGACCGCGGACTTCGTCCAGGACCTCGATGTCCGCAGACCGTGGCTCTGGGACCTGGACAAGCCCCACCTGTACAAGGCCGTCACCCAGGTCGTGGCAGGCAACAAGGTGATCGACGAAGAGACCGTGGCCTTCGGCATACGCCAGGCCGAGTTCAGGTCTGAGAGCGGTTTCTGGCTCAACGGCAAGAACATCCGGATCCGGGGCGTGTGCCTGCACCACGACGGAGGCGGATTCGGGGCTGCCGTGCCCCTGCGGGTGTGGGAGCGGCGCCTCGAGAGGCTCCGGCAGGTCGGGACCAATGCCGTGCGCACGGCCCACAACCCGGTGGCCCCGGAGTTCCTGGACCTGTGCGACCGGATGGGGTTCCTGGTCATGGACGAGTTCTTCGACTGCTGGACCGTGGCCAAGAACCCCTTCGACTACCACCTGTTCTTCAACGAGTGGTCCAAGATCGACATGGCGGACACGATCCGCCGTGACCGGAACCACCCGAGCGTGATCCTGTGGAGCGTGGGCAACGAGATTCACGACACGCCCAAGGCCGAGCTGGCCAAGACCATTCTCAAGGGGCTGGTGGAGGTCTGCCACGAGAACGACCCTACACGGCCCGTGACCCAGGGCCTGTTTAGGCCCAATGTCAGCCATGACTACGACAACGGCCTGGCCGACCTGCTGGATGTGATCGGCACCAACTACAGGGACCGCGAGCTCCTGGCCGCGTGGGAAGCCAAGCCCGGTCGCAAGATCATCGGCACGGAACAGCGGCACGACCGGGAGACCTGGCTGGCCTGCAGGGACTATCCCCAGCACGCAGGCCAGTTCCTGTGGAGCGGGATCGACTACCTGGGCGAGTCGCGGATGTGGCCGACCACGACCGGGGCCTTCGGCCTCTTTGACCGGACCATGGTCGCCAGGCCCCTGGCCTTTGAGCGGGCGAGCTGGTGGTTGGACAAGCCCGTGGTCCACGCCGTGCGCAGGACTGCGGCACGGCGGTCCACGTCGATCGACCCCGGCTTCGAACCGGCCGAAGCGCCGCAGACCCAGTTCCCGGACTGGACCCCTCGGATGCGGGAGGCCCATGAGGAGAACGTGGAGGTCTACAGCAACTGCCCGGACGTGGAGCTGGTCCTGAACGACAAGTCCCTGGGCTCCAAGCCCCGCAATGCGGACGACTCGCCGCGGCGTTGGCAGGTGGCCTATGAGCCGGGCGTGCTCAAGGCCCTGGGCAAGGACGCATCGGGCCAGGTCGTGGCCACGCACGAGCTTCGCACAGCAGGACAGCCTGCGCGGATCAGCCTGGCTGCGGACCGCATGGAGCTTGCGCATTGCTGGGACGACGTGTCCCACGTGGAGGTCACCGTTGTGGACGACCAGGGCGTGCTGGTCCCCACGGCCAACGACCTGATCACCTTCAAGATTGAGGGCCCGGGCGTGGTTGCCGTGGTGGACAGCGGGTCCATTGCCAGTCACGAGCCCTTCCAGGCCTCGCAGCGCAAGGCCTTCCAGGGCAGGTGTCTGGCCGCGGTCAAGGCCACAGGCGGCGCAGGGCGGATCACCCTCACGGCCACGGCCGACGGCCTGGCCGCAGCGTCGATCACCCTGGAGGCTGCGCCGGCCCCATCCGGCTGGTGAGTTGCAGGGTGTGCTCCGCACACCTTCCGTTCTCAAGGAGATCGCCATGAGAAGGACGTCCAGACCAGGAGGCCCCATGGTGTGGGCCGTGTGCGTGGCTGTGTTGGGCCTGTGTGGGATCGGGTTGCGTGCAGGTGATGCGCGAGCTGCGCAGGCCTCGCCCAGGATCCAACCGTTCGACCAGGGGTGGCGGTTCTATCGCGGAGAGGCCCCGGGAGCCGAGGCGCCGGGATTGGACGACTCGGCTTGGCGCACCGTGGATACGCCCCACGACTGGAGCATCGAGGACCTGCCGCCCCTGGCTCGATCGGAGACAGCCGAGGCCCGCCTGGACCTGAGCAGGGGTACGTGGCGATTCAAGGCGGGCGACGATCCGAACTGGAGGGCGGCGGACCTCGACGATGCGGCCTGGCGCCAGGTCCAGACCCCTGCCAACTGGGAGGAGCACGGCCAGTCCCAGGAGAACAATGTGTACGGCTGGTACCGCAGACGGATCGAGGTCCCGGAGGGATTCAAGGGCAAGGACCTCCTGATCGACCTGGGCTCCATAGACGACTGCGACGAGGCCTTCGTAAACGGCCAAAGGGTCGGGGCCACGGGTACGCTTCCGCCGAACTACGCCTCGGCCTACGACCAGCCCAGGCTCTACACGGTCCCGGCCCGTTTGCTCAAGGCAGACGGCACGGACCTGATCGCCGTGCGTGTCTTTGACGGCCCCGGCAACGGCGGATTCACGGGTGGATCTGCCCCTGCCATTCGGATCGGGCCGTTCGATGGCAGGGCCAGCCAGGGCCAGGCCTCCACGGGCTGGGTCGTGGGGGGCACGGGCTGGTACCGCAAGCACTTCAGGCTCGACGGATTGGCCGCGGACCGGCGGGTCGAGGTCCTGTTCGACGGTGTGTACATGGACGCGGACGTGTGGCTGAACGGCCGGCACCTGGGCAACCACCCCTATGGGTACACCAGCTTCAGCATGGACCTGACCCCGTACCTCATCCGCGGCGGGGACAACTGCCTGGCCGTGAGGGTCCGCAATGAGGGCAAGAACAGCAGGTGGTACTCAGGGTCCGGGATCTTCCGCCACGTGTGGCTGACTACGACCGGGCCTGTGTACATACCCACCTGGGGCCTCTTTGTGACCACCCCATCCGTGTCCGTGAAGGCGGCCACGGTCCTCGCCCGCGTGGACCTGGCCAACGCAGGCCCGTCTGGGGCTGAGGCTGTGGTCAACGTGCATCTGTTGGATCCGCAGGGCAGGACCGTCGCTCGAGGCCAGGCGAGCGGCACGGTGGGAGGACATGGCCGGTCCACCCTGAACGTGGAGTGCCGTGTGAACCGGCCGCGGTTGTGGAGCCCCGCAACACCCGTGCTCTATAGGGCAGTCGCAGAGGTCCAGGCCAACGGCCGGACCGTGGACCGATGCGAGGCGACCTTCGGCATCCGCACCGTGGAGGTGGATGCGGACAAGGGGCTGCGGATCAACGGCGAGCCGGTCGAGCTCAGGGGCGGGTGCATGCACCACGACAACGGCATCCTGGGCGCGGCTGCGATCGACAGGGCGGAGGAGCGGCGCGTGGAGCGGATGAAGGCCGCAGGCTACAACGCCATCCGGACCAGCCACAACCCGCCCTCTGGGGCCTTCCTGGACGCGTGCGACCGCCTGGGCATCCTGGTCATGGACGAGGCCTTCGACCATTGGCGAGAACAGAAGAACCCCCAGGACTACCACCGCTTCTTCAACGACTGGTGGGAGCGGGACATCGCCTCCATGGTCCTGCGGGACCGCAACCACCCCTGCGTGATCCTGTGGAGCATCGGCAACGAGATCATCGAGCGGGACGAGCCCGCAGGCCCGGCCCTGGCCGGGCAACTGGCAGCCGCAGTCAAGGCCCTGGACCCCACCCGGCCCGTGACCGAGGCCCTGTGCTCGTCGTGGAAGGGCAGGCCCTGGACCGTGATGGACCCCCACTTCGCCGAGCTCGACGTGGGCGGGTACAACTACCAGTGGGGCCAGTATGGGCCGGACCACGGCCGGTTCCCGCAACGGATCATGGCGGGCACGGAGTCCTTTCCCATGGAGGCCTTCGAGAACTGGGACCAGGTCCTCAGGCACCCGTTCGTGATCGGCGACTTTGTCTGGACTGCCTACGACTACCTGGGCGAGTCGGGTATCGGCCGCTCGTGGATCGAGGGCCAGGAGTCCGGGGGATTCACAGGGGGCTGGCCCTGGCACATCGCCGGGTGCGGCGACATCGACCTCCTGGGCCGGCGCAAGCCCCAGTCGTACTACCGCGAGGTCCTGTGGCGTCCGGGCGTGCTGCACGTCACCGTGCACCGTCCGCTCAAGGCCGGCCAGGTCGAGAGGATCTCGAGGTGGGGATGGCCTGAGGTCCAGAGCCACTGGACCTGGCCGGGCTGGGAGGGACAGCCCTTGAAGGTGGAGGTCTATTCGTCGTGTGATCGTGTCCGCCTGAAGCTCAACGGCAAGGACCTTGGAGAGAGACCCACAGGCTGGAAGGAGCAGTGCAAGGCCGAGTTCGAGGTGCCCTATGCACCCGGCGAGCTCAAGGCCGTGGGGACCGTGGGCGGCAAGCGGGTCGAGTTCACGCTCCGCACCGCAGGCAGGCCGGCCGGGCTCCGCCTGACGCCGGATCGGTCCCGCATCCGGGCGGATCGCAATGACCTGAGCTTCGTGCAGATCGAGGTGGTGGACGCCAAGGGTCTGGTCGTGCCCTGGGCCGAGATGCCGGTCTCTCTGCAGGTGACGGGCGTGGGCGAGCTGGCCGCAGTGGGCAACGCCAACCCCGTGGACATGGCCAGCTTCAAGGGGCCGGTTCGCAGGGCCTGGCAGGGGACACTGCAGGCCATACTGCGGCCCACGGGCGGACGCGGCAGCATGACCCTCGAGGCCACAGCCGAGGGTCTGAAGACCGGCAACGCACGCGTGACGGTCCGATAGGAGGCCTGCATGGACAGAGTCTCCCGGAGATCCTTTGCGTTCCTCTGCCTGCTCAGCGGCACGAGCGCAGTGCAGGTCGCGGCCCAGTCGCCCGGGGCCCCTGCTGCGCAGACACCGAACCTCGCGGGCCGCATGGAGCGGCCCCTGCGGTACAGACCTGAGGGCACGGACTTCGTGATCGAGAACGGCCCGGAGTCCTTCAACCGTCCGCTCTATGGGGGCAACACGGCCTTTCGCGTGGACGCAGGCGACAGGCCGGAGTTCTCGCTGTACCTGCCCGGCCGGGGCGGGAATCTCCGCCTGGGCATCCGCACCCAGGCGGGCCAGAAGTGGCTCCATGATGCGGATCGGATCCAGGCCCGCTACAGGCCCGGCTCCATGGTCTATGAGGTCCGTGATCGGCTCCTGGGCACGGGATCGCTCCAAGTGGACGCCCTGGCCTTGTACTCCGCCGAGGGTCTGATCCTCCGCCTGGGGCTTCGCGGCGCGGACGGGCCGATCGATCTGCTCTGGGCCTTTGGCGGCGTCCACGGCCAGAGGGGCAGGCGGGACGGGGACATCGGCACAGAGAACGAGCCGGTCAGCCGGTGGTTTCAACTCAGGCCCGAGTACTGCAGGGACAACGCCTTCACCCTGGACGCCAATGGCTTCGCCGTGCGGAGCAGGGTCGCGACCCTCGTGGGGGTCACCTCACCCGGATCCCGCCTGGCCCTGGCGGATGCCCGGCACTGGTCTTCGATCCAGGACCTCTTCGCCTCTGCGGGCGGGCAGGCCCAGCTCCAGGTCGTCACGGGCAGCACGGTGCTGTACCCCGGCCGGTCTGTGGTTCTGGCGATCCGGCGAGACCCGCGGCCCACGGACGATCGAGGCGAACTGGCGACCTACCTCGAGGTCCAGGGCCGGGCCCAGGCCTCGGGCAGGTCCAACACCGATGGCGTGGCGCCGCCTGTGGAGGCCCGCGACACCGATCTCAGTGCGGTCTTCGATCAGGCGGAGCGTTCTCGTCGCAGTCTGGCAGAGCAGATCGTTGTGGACACGCCAGATCCCTTCATCAATGCGGCGGCCGCTGCCCTCTGCGTGGCTGCGGACGCGGTCTGGGACGAGCCCAGCGGCACGGTCATGCACGGGGCCGTGGCCTGGAGGTCCAAGCTCCTGGGCTGGCGAGGCCCGTATCTGAACGACGCGCTGGGCCGGCATGACCGGGCCCGCAGGCACATCCACTACTGGGCAGGCAGGCAGAACACCTCCCCGATCCCCGAGAAGCTCCCTCCTGCAGACGCCTCAGCCAACCTCTCCCGCAGCGAGGCCGCCCTTCACAGCAACGGCGACATGTCCAACTCCCACTACGACATGAACCTGGTGTACATGGACATGGTCTTCCGGCACCTGCTCTGGACCGGTGACCTGGACCTGGCCCGAGACCTGTGGCCCGTGATCGAGCGTCACCTGGCCTGGGAGCGGCGGCTCTTCCGCAGGCCCTACGGCTCGGAGGGCCTGCCTCTATACGAGGGCTATGCCTGCATCTGGGCCAGCGACGACGTGGCCTATCACGGCGGCGGGGCTGCGTGCTCGACCGCCTACAACTACTGGCACAACCGGATGGCAGCCAGGATTGCCCGGTTGATAGGCAAGGACGCGGCGCCCTACGACAGGGAGGCAGACCTGATCCGGAAGGCTATGCAGAGTTCTCTGTGGCTCAACGATCGTGGGTGGTATGCGGAGTTCCGGGACCTCCTGGGCCTCCAGCTCGCTCACGCCAGCCCTGCCCTCTGGACCTTCTACCACACAGTGGACTCCCAGGCCGCCTCGCCCATGGAGGCCTGGCAGATGACCCGTTTCGTGGACACCCAGATCGGCCGCATCCCGGTCCGGGGCCCGGGCTTGCCGGCCGGCGACTGGTTCACCTTGCCGACCACCAACTGGATGCCCTACACCTGGTCCACCAACAACGTGGTCATGTCCGAGGTGGCCCACACGGCCCTGGCCTACTGGCAGGCAGGCCGCGCAGAAGAGGCCTGGAGGCTCTTCAAGGGCGCGGTCCTGGACAGCATGTACATGGGCCTGTGCCCGGGCAATGCGGGGATGTGCACTGCATACGACGTGTATAGGCGGGAGACCCAGCGGGACTTCGCGGACTCGGTGGGCATGGCCGGCCGGGCCTTGGTCGAGGGGCTGTTCGGGGTCTCCCCGGACGCACTGGCAGGGGAGATTCGGGTGCGACCCGGCTTCCCCAAGGAGTGGGACCACGCAGGCCTCAGGCACACCCGTCTCCTGTACCGCTTCTCCAGGAACGGGCTCACGGATCTGCACCTCATCGAGCCCAACTTCGCCCGACCGCAGGCCCTCTGTCTGCAGCTTGCCGCTCAGCGGGACGGCATCACCCAGGTGACGGTCAACGGCCGGCCCGGTCCATGGCACTTGGTGGAGGAGGCGGTAGGACAGCCGCTTGTCGAGATCCGGAGCGCGGCGGCCCCACGCCATGAGGTGTCGGTGACCTGGCAGGGCAGGCCTCTGGCGGATATCGGCTCACCCGCGTCCGTGGCTGCCGGGTCGGAGCTCCAAGACGACTTCAGTCCGGCCCAGATGACGGAATTGGTCGATCCCCAGGGCGCGCTGAGCAAGGTCCGTAGGACGGACACCGGCTTCACCGCCGCAGCCACGGGCACGGCCGGCCATCGCACGATCTTTGCCGGGCTTAGGCAGGGGGCCATGCGGTGGTGGCAGCCGGTCTCGTTTGAGATCCTCGCGGACCGGGCCAAGCCTGTGGCCCTGCCCGAGGAGGCCAACTGGGTGACCGTGGACCTGTCGGGGATCTTCAACGACCGCGTCACCCAGATCTTCAGGAACGAGTATCTCTCCCCCCGCTCGCCGTACTGCTCCCTGGCCCTACCCAAGCAGGGCATAGGGTCCTGGTGCAGGCCGACCGCCACGGCCCAGATTGACGACACAGGCCTCCGTGAGGCGGCAGGGCGGAGCGGGGGCCGATTCGTCCTGCCCAATGGCATAGCCTTTGCTACGCCGGGGCCTGGTGATTCGAAGAACATCGTGTTCACCTCGCAGTGGGACAACTACCCGCACGAGGTGACGATCCCGCTCCACGGCAGGGCCCGGCACGCGGCCCTGCTCATGGCAGGCTCGACCGACCCGATGCAGAGCCGGTTCGAGAACGGCGAGGTGGTCGTGACCTATGCCGACGGATCGACCTCCAGGCTGGCCCTGGAGAACCCGACCACGTGGTGGCCGATCGACGAGGACTACTTTGTCGACGACTTCCAGTTTCGAAGGCCGGGACCGATCCCGCCGCGCGTGGACCTCAAGACCGGCCGGGTGCGGACCTATACGGAGGCCCAGTTTGCGGGTAAGGGCGGCAAGGTCCCAGGCGGTGCGGCCACGGTGTTGGACCTGCCCCTGGACCCGGACAAGGGGCTGGGCTCCCTGACCGTGCGCACCCTGGCCAACGAGGTGGTCATCGGTCTGATGGCCGTGACCCTGGCCCGATGAGGAGGTCATGCAGGATCCTCGGGACAACGAGCACCCGGCCCACGGCGGGGTGGACCGCCGGGCCTTGGCCCGCGAGCACATGCTGCGGTTCGATCTGAGGGGCAGGGACATCCGAGATCCCCGGGTCCTTCACGTCCTGTCCCAGATCCCCAGGGAACGGTTCGTGCCCGCCGGGTGCGAGGCCCAAGCCTATCAAGACCGGCCCCTGCCTATCGGCCTGGACCAGACCGTCTCCCAACCCTATATCGTGGCCCTGATGACCCAGGCCATGGCCCTGACGCCGGAC